>PAPR01000049.1 GCA_002709085.1 Pseudooceanicola sp.
TGGAGTATTGGGGAATTTAATCCTGATGGATTGCAAACATCTTGTGGTATGGACTTTGGATTCTCAATAGACCCTGATAGTCTTACAGAAGTAGCTATTGATAAGAAGCATAAGAAGATATATTTAAAAGAGCATATCTATCAGAATGGTTTAAAGTCGCAAGAACTAGCTAAGATAGTATTAGATAAAGTAGGGAATATGTTGATTATTGCTGATAGTAGCGAACCACGTTTAATAGCAGACTTAAAACACTTAGGAGTTAATATAAGACCAGTCAAGAAAGGAACTATTGAAAGTGGTATAACTAGAATGCAGGATTATGAATTAATAGTATCACCAGAATCAACTAACATAGCAAAAGAACTCAACAATTATATTTTCAGCGACAAATTATCTAAGTTATATGTAGATAGTTACAACCATGCAATAGATGGGATAAGGTATAATGTAATATATCATTTAGACAACCCTAATGCTGGAAAATATTTTGTACAATAAAAAAGGGCTGCTAAAAGCAAACCCTAATTTATATTATAATGAAAACAAAAACGCTGCAAAGATATAAGAATAAAACAAACAGTAAACTAAATTATGAACTTTTCTATTATATATTAGATGAAGATTAAGATTAAGAAGCAAGGAAAACAAAAAGAATTTAAGTTAATCAGTAAATGGGAAGATGTCACCCTAGAAAAATGGATTAAACTTATTGATTTTAAAAAAGGTACAAAGACTGAAGAAGCAAAAGAAACAATAGCTTTATTGTCTAATATTCCAAAAGATATAATAACCCAATTGGAATTAAAAGATGTTGTTTTAATAATGGGAAAGTTGGTTGAGTTTCAAGAAAAGCAAAACCATTCTTTAAAAAGAATAATTAAAATAGATGATGAAGAGTTTGGCTTTCATCCTGATTTGGAAGCTATTACTTTAGGTGAGTATGCAGATTTGGAGCAGTTTATAAAGTTAGGCATTGAAGATTACTTGCCAGAAATAATGGCAATACTTTATAGACCAATAGTTGAAAAGGAAGGAAATCTCTACACTATTAAAGCGTATGAGGGCAATATAAAGTTAAGGGCAGAGAAGATGAAGAAAATGTCAGCAGAGCAAGTGCAAAGTGCACTGGTTTTTTTTTATCTTTTAGGAAACGTATCTATAACGACTACGGAATCATTTTTAACGGAACGCCTGAAGGGAACGAAGAAGCAATAGCAAGTGAAACATTTGCAGAGAAGTGGGGGTATTTTGGGGTATTTTATAGATTATGTAATGCAGATATTTCAAAATTAGAACACATAACAAGACTTAACCTATTAGAAGCTTTTACATGGTTAAGTTATGAAACAGATTTAGACACACAAAATAAAGTAAAACATGCCAATAAGTAATAAAACATATAATAACGTAATTAACACTTTATGTAGATTAGGTGAATATCATGATCAAATCTCTACTGTATCGGTTGGAGATATATTTGACATCAATTTAGAAAAAATGGAGAAGCTGCCTTTATTACACATCAACCCAGTAAGCGTAGCAACAGGAGATAGTGAATTGATCTATTCGTTTCAGATTTTTATTTGCGATTTAGTTTCTGAAAAAAATGACTGGCAAACAGAACAGCAAAGCGACCTTACTAAATTAGTAAACACAAAAAGTAATGAGCAAGAAGTTTGGAATCAAACATTAGAAATATGTACTGATTTTATTTCAATGTTAAGACATAGTGAGCAACAATCATTAGCAGGAACAAATGATATAAATCAAGCAATCTATTTTACACAAGACCAATTTACAATAGAACCATTCTCAGAAAGGTTTGACAATCTTTTATGTGGATGGGTATTCACAATAGGGGTTAAAGTTATGAATGACTTTGATGCTTGTGTTATCCCAGTAACAAGTGCAGGGGCAGGATATTAATGCTAGAAAGATTAAAGAAATATAATAAAATAAAAATAGGAAAAATAGAAATAACAATATTTCCACCAAAAATAACAATTAAAATATAAAAAAATATGGCAGATTTAGTAACAACCATTAGTGAAGCAGTAACCTTGAATGGTTCGCTAAGAGGCTCAACAAATTCATTGACAACAACAGGGATAATAGATGTGTTTGAAAGAATATTAACTTGTACACATTCACAAACAACAACAGTAGCAGTGTTTAATTCTACTCCCTATGGCGCTGATGGTGCTTTGGATGTAGAGAATTGTAAATACTTTAGAATAAGCAATTTAAGTAGTGACCAAGATATGAAGGTTGCTTTTGTTACAGCAAACACTAACTATCAAGTAACTGTAAGAGCAGGAGGTTCTCACGTATTATTTCAAGCAGAAGAAGTGATGATAGGTGAAGAAGACGCAAGTCCTGCTTTTCCTACATTAGAAGACTTAGTGACAGTAGAAGTAAGACCTTCAGCTACAACTGATATTCAAGTAGAATTGTTTGCAGGTCTTGTATAATGGACATCGCTAACCTTGAAAGGTATTTAGATAGTTTTGGCAAGTATGTAGTTAAACAAGCTAGAACCAAACTTACTAAAAGTAAAAAGAATGTAAGTAAGGCGCTATACAATTCTATTAAGTTCAAGGTGTTTAGCTCAAGTGATAGAATATCTGTAAAATTTTACATGGCTGATTATGGGGCTTTTATAGATAAAGGAGTTTCAGGGAATAAGAAAAAACAAAAATACAAGAATTGGGAGGGTAAAAATGTTTCAAGCCCTTTTAAATATGGGTCAAAACAACCCCCTAGTAGTATATTAGAAAAATGGATCAGTAAAAGAGGAATAAAAGGAAGGGATAAAAAAGGAAGATTTATAACACATAAGTCTTTAGCATTTTTGATAGGGCGTTCAATTAAATTAAAAGGAATTAAAAGCACAAGTTTCTTTCAAAGACCTTTACAACTTGGCTTAGAAAACTTAGGGCAGGATTTTTTAAAAGCGTTAAGAGAAGATATAATAGGGGGATTAACACAAGTAAATAAAAAATAAATGGCAACAAATTCAATAATAGAACAAAAACCACCTAGTCAAATATGGCAGATATTACCAGTTGGTCAAGAGATAATATTCGTGGTTTCTAATAATACAGCAGTAGCAAATGAAACAAATGTTAAGTTTGTTGCGAAGGTACATATAAGTAATAGTACATATCCTGATTTAAGTACTACAACTGATTTAATAGGAACTTTTAAAACCACGCCAAACAATGCAGGTGTAGGTATTTATAATTTTAGAAATATTATTGAGAATTACGTTAGTGCAGATAATATGGCAGCTAATGGGAGTTCTTATAAAGGAACAACAACTAGCGCAACAGCTAGACATCCACTTCACTTAATAGATAAATATTCTTTAAATGATGATATTGTAAGATACATGGCTATTGAATTTTCAGTAGAATATAAAGGAGCAACTGATACGTCTGGCAATAGTGATGTAAATACAGTGAAAATACAAGCAGGAACAGAAAGAAATTCTAGGGTATATGTTCTTTTTAATGGATATGTAAAAGAAACAGATGTACTTACAATGGGAACTGGTGTTGGTGCTAATGATTTTGGATTTGATATGTCACCTTTTATTCTATCAGGGGCTTCATCAACAAAGAAATTATTAACTAATATGCCTACCAATCAATATGCAAATATTGATGATTATGGAACTATGTCATTTTGGGATGATGCAGGAGACCCTTTATATCGCTTTACTCTTGTGTATTATGATAGTGAAGATAGTTTGTTAGGAACAGACTATATATTAAGATCAACAGCAAATGGGGCTTATGATACTTATGATGTTGATTCTAAAAAACAAATAGTACACTTTGGTTGTTTTCCAGGTAACTTATCAAATTGGGCAAGTACTTTTAGAACTTTAGTAGCAGCAGGAACTATACAGGGCGGCTATTATTTTGTAACTGCTGTTGATTTAAGTTCCGATGCAATGACACAAACATATAGAATTAATCTAAATTGTCCTACATTAAAAGGTTATGAACCTATCAGGCTTGCGTGGTTAAACCAATGGGGGTGTTGGGATTATTACACATTTATTAAGCAATCAACTAAAACAATATCTACTAAAGGAACTACCTATGACCAACTTGATGGAACTTGGAATGATAGTTATTATAGAATAGATAGCTTTAAGGGTGGTAAAAAAACTTTCAGAGTAAATGCAACTGAAAAAATAAAAATAAATACAGATTTTGTAAGCGAAGATTATAATATAATTTTTGAAGAACTTATAAATAGCCCTGAAGTTTATGTATTAGAGGGTTATCAGACTGATGCAACTAATACTGCTTTAAATCAATATGTTAAACCTGTTAGACTGGCAACTTCTAGCTTTACAAGAAAGACAGTAGCAAATGATAAGCTAATACAATATGCATTTGAAATAGAAAAAAGTAAAAAACTAAGAACTCAATCGGTATAATGAATAACGTACAACTTATAATATATCCACAATTCTTTAACGGAAGATTTAATGAAATATCTGCTGATACAAATGAATTTGTTGTAGATGGGATTAATTTTAACAGTTTTAATGCTAGTGAGTCTTATGATACAACAGGATTAGTAGCAAATTCAAGAGAAGAAGCGCTTGTTAATTTACCACCTACTTACCCTAATACATGGTACAGATATAGAAGCACCACAGGAGTAACACCTGCCCTGCCAGTCGAGGCATTAGGAAGTGTGAGGCTTTATGCTGGTAGCTCAACTACTTTTACTGGTGTATATCAAACCCTTACGAATTTAACAGTTGGACAAAATTATACTATTAGTATTGATATTGAAGTAGGGAGTGCAGGTCTTGTTTACATAAATACTTATAATGTTTTAGGAAGTTCTGTATTTATAAGAAGTCAGTCAATACATGTAGCAAGTGCAAGTACATTGTCCACCTCTTTCACAGCATCACAACCTAGTCAAATATTAATGTTGACTTATGTTGATAGTGGTTCGGTAAACATAGCAGTAGATCAAATATCTATATTACCACAAGGGGTAAAACCATCAGGAGCTGACAATATCTTGGCAAGTGGTGAAGTGATTTGCGACCTTTATGAAGATGAAAATATACCATTGACATTAAGCGTAGATAATTTTAAAAATGCGGCTGAAAAGATACAATCTTATTCTAAGGCGTTTAAATTACCAGGAACAAAAAAGAACAATCGCATATTTGATAATATTTTTGAAA
Organism: Pseudooceanicola sp.; assembly: GCA_002709085.1. GTDB lineage: Bacteria > Pseudomonadota > Alphaproteobacteria > Rhodobacterales > Rhodobacteraceae > Pseudooceanicola. Next base: position 5,225 of record PAPR01000049.1, read on the forward strand.
TAACAAGATCAGCACAAGGGATAGTATTTAATCCTTATCTTAAAACACAAGCTAAATTAAAACAAGATGGATTTCTTTTATTTGAAGGATATTTAAGACTTATAGCCATCCAAGACAAAAAAGGTGAAATAAGTTATAACGTGAATTTGTATTCTGAAGTAGTTGCGTTAGCTGATGTGTTGAAAGAGAAAGAGTTTAGTGATTTAGATTTTAGCGAATTATTACATAATTATCATTGGGATAATATTCAAGCTAGTTGGACAGGAGCATTACCTTTACAAAACCCCTTACCAGTTGGCACTTACGCAGGAACTGCTGGAGCATCATCTACTGGGGTTTTAAAATATCCTTTTTGCAATTGGAACAATTCAATTGTAATATCTAATAACATACAACCTACATTACCAAATTTAGAAAGTGCCTTTAGACCTTTTATAAGCATCAAGTATTGTATTGATAGGATATTTGAGTCCACACCTTTCACATACACAAGTAATTTCTTTTCCAGCGATGTTAATTTTCAAAATTTATATATGGATTTTAATTGGGGTTCAGAAACGAATCCTTCTTTAGCAGAAGAAGCAGGATGGTTAAGATACACAGTGCCTCAGGATGGAACCACAACTTATGCTACTACATCTTGGTCAGCATATCCTCTTAACCCCCAAACTTTAGAAGATGAATTTGGATATGATGATACTACCCATATTTTTACCGTACCTGCTAATCAAGAAAACAGTACATACATGATGGATTATAATTGTAGAGTTATTGCTAAAAAAGATGCAAATATAGAAATGAGATGGGTTGTGAATTATGGTACTGCGACAGAAACTGTATATAATTATTCAGGAGTTGTAGCTTTAGAAGGTTCTGCTGTTGCAAATGCTAGATTTAATTGGAGTACTTCATACGATACAATTACATCAGTTGTAGTTAGACAGGGAGGCTATTATACAGGAGCAGCACCTACGGTAACGATACAGTCTGGCTTACTTCCAAGTACTCCTACAACTTTTACAGCTACATTAACTGGTACTGAAGTAACAAGCATAGCAATTACTGGCGGTGATGATGCTCCTTATAATTTACATGGAGCAAATACGGTATATTTTAATGGTATAAATCCTGTATACACTTATGAAGGAACTTTGAATGGAGTAGCAGGTGGGGTGACCTTGCAACCAGGAGATACTTTACAATTACAATGGAAGGCAAGTGCAACAGATAGTATAAGACAAGATGATACTATAAATTATTTTGCAAATGATAGTTATAATGTAAATACTTTTCGTATTCCAAATACTACTAACGAAGTGTATTGTAGAATTAGTATTTTAGCAATGACAGATGATGTTTTACTACAAACATTAAGAGGTGAACTAAGCCAATGGGAATTTTTAAAAGGATTAATGACTATGTTTAATTTAGTGAGTTTACCTGATAAGAATAATCCTAACAATATTTTAATTGAACCCTATGGTGATGTATTTATAAGTGATACAGCAGGATTAAATTTAGCATCAAGAAGCATATCACATGATTGGACAGAAAAAATAGATGTACAAGAAATTAAACTCAAACCTCTAACAGATTTAAATAAAAAGACTATTTTTAAGTTCGCTGAAGATGAAGATGATGCTGCTTTTAGTATTTATAAAAATGCAGTACAAGGCCATTTGTATGGAAGTAAAGTTTATGATGCATCAGGGTTTACCGTTCTACAAGGAGAAGATGAAATAGTAGCAGAGCCATTTGCGGCAACAATAGTTAAGCCAATTATACCTGATTGGGGATCACTTTTAATCCCTACAATGTATGGTATGGATGATAAAGGTACTCCTGAAGGTATTGATAATTTACCTAGAATATTGTTTGATTGTGGGGTTAATACTTTGTCAGGATATACTTATATTGTTCCTAATCAAAATGGAGTTTCAGGAACTAATTCTCAAGCGACTTGGTTGCAATTTAGTCATTTGACACAGAGCAACCCTACTAATGCTGGAACGATAGATTTTCATTTTGGAGAATGCCAACTAATACCTCCTACTGGAAGCCCAGTCCCTAATAATTTATTTAATACATATTGGCTCCCTTATTATTCACAATTATATAATCCTGATACAAGAATCATGTCTTTAAAAGTGGATTTAAGGGCTTCAGATATTAATACATTTGATTTTGCAGATACCGTATTCATCAAAAACCGAGAGTTTCGAGTGAATAAAATAGACTACAAACCAAATGATTTATCAATTGTTGAATTTATACTTATACCATAATGGCAGATATACCTTACATACAAGGATACCCAATAAAACCTTATTATATTAACCCCTTAGGAATTGTTGTATTTACTGATGATACCACAAACAAAGCATTAGGCACTCTCTTAGAAGTTGCTCCAAATCAAAAACAGTGTGAAGCGTATGGTTATACTTATGATTCTAGCTCAGGTACTTGTATGGCTTATTCTCCTAGTACAAGTTTGGTTCAATCTTTTGCAAATATAAATAACACTATTCAAGGAAGTGATAATGTCACCGAAAGTGGCACTAACAATTCCTATATAATGGGAGAACATAATAGGATAAAAACAAGAGGATTTAACAATATTATAATAGGTAATAATAATGAAATAGCGGATACAATAAGTAATACTGCTGTTTTTGGAACTTTAGGTCAAGCAACAGCAAGTAATTCAATAGTATTAGGGGGTAATGCAGCAGGGGATAATTTAGCTGAAAGACAAAATATCCAATTAATGTATGGGTTGCAAACAACTGATGGAACAACAACAGATAGTTTTTTGAATAACACAACAGATAGTTATTTTGTAGTGCCTGATAATACTATTATATTTTTTCATGCTTACGTTGTAGCAGTTAGAGTTGGTGGTACTTATGGAACTGGTGCAGTTGGTGATTATGGGAGTTGGGTTGAAAGGGGTGTAGTTATAAATAAGTCAGGTACTTTAAGTGTACAAAGAGAAAGAGATACAATTAAAACTTCAGGAACAACAACAGGCTGGATTCCTACAGCAGATGTTTCAGGAACAAATTTTAGAATGAAAGTAAGGGGGAGGAATAACGTAACGATTGAATGGAATAGTAATATTTCAATAACACAAATAAAAACAGGAGTAGCACTTTAATATAAAAGATATGGCAAAAGAAGAAACATTATATTTGAATGTAGACAGTAACGTAGGAGATGTAACCAAAGACGTAGATAAGTTAGATGATGCAACTAAAAAAGCAAGTGGCGGTTTTAGAGGGATTGGTACAGCTGTTAAAGGTGTTGGTACAGCATTAAAAGCAGCAGGGATAGGTCTTATAGTCGCAATATTTGCTAAGCTGTTTCAATTATTTAGCCAGAACCAAAAAGTCCTAGATACTTTTAATACAGCGAACAAAGCAATTAGTATTGTGTTTAGAGATATGTTCGAGTTGTTATCTGATAATGTAGGGAAAGTTACAGGATGGTTTAAAGAATTATTTGAAGACCCAAAACAAAAATTAATAGATTTTGGAGATGCTGTTAAGAAAAATTTAATAGAAAGGTTCAACAGTTTTATTGAGTCAGTTGGTTTTTTAGGTGAAGCATTTAAGAAATTACTTGGCGGAGATTTTACAGGAGCAATGGCAGCAGCAAAAAACGCAGGTAGTGAGTGGGTTGACGTATTGACTGGGGTTGATAATACGGTAGGTAAAGTAAAAACAACTTTAATTGAGACAGCAGACAAATTAAATAAGTATGCAAAAGCAACTATAGAGACTGCAACAGAAATGACTGAGTTGGAAAAAGCAGCAAAATTAGCGACAGTAACATTTGCCAAACAAAATGCACAATTTTTAAAAGACGCTGAAGACCAAAGAAAAATAAGAGATGATGTAAATAAAACTTTTGCTGAAAGAATTACAGCCAATGAAAAATTAGCACAAATTTTAGTAGACCAAGAAGCAGCTCAATTAAAACAGTTAAAGACAGTAAAAGATCAAGCTCAAGCTCAATACGATTTAACAAAGCTAGACGCTGATTTCCTAGCCTTACAAGAGGCAAAAGTTGCTATCATTGAAAATGAAGAGGCAGTAAGGGCTCAAGCTTCAGAACAACTTACAAATCAAGTGGCTTTAGAAAATGAACTAGCTGAAGCTATAAGGCAAGTAAATGTTGAAAGCCTTGCTGGGATGGAAAGAGAATTAGAAGAGTTAAAAAATAGTTATGATGCTAAAATAGATTTGGCAAGAAAGGCAGGTATGGATGACGCTGCTATTACAGAACACTACGAAAAACAAAAAGCTGATATTGTTGGAAAGTATAGTAAAAAAGTAAAGAAATGGAGTGAGATGACCAGAGATGAAAAGTTAAAAATTGCTTCTTCAACAGCAGGAGATTTAGCTGCTATTTTAGGTGAAACAACAGCAGCAGGAAAAGCTGCCGCAATAGTACAAACAACTATTGATACATATCAGTCAGCACAAGCTGCTTATAAGTCCTTAGCAGGTATACCTTATGTTGGGCCTATACTTGGGGGTATAGCGGCAGCGGCAGCAGTTGCATCAGGGATAAGAAATGTTAATGCAATTAAAAGTGCTAGTTCAAGTGGAGCATCAGGTGGTGGTGGTGGTGGTGGTGGTACACCAGCTGTATCTGCACAAACTCCTGCCCCACAAATGATGTCAGGTGCTTTTGATTTAGGTGGTGGGATAGCTCCTGAACCAGTACAGGCATTTGTTGTAACAGATGAAATGACTAACAGCCAAAATCAATTAGCAAACATAAGACGAAGAAGTACACTTTAAATATCAAATAAATATTAATTAAATCTATTATATAATATGCCATGCGAACAATGTGAAAACGGAAAATATAAATGGGGGAAGACAGGAAGCTGTGAATATGATTCAATAGCAGAATGTGAAGAAGCCAATAAAGACTATTACGAAAAGACAACTGAAATTAGAGAGTTATTAATTGACGAAAATAGTCAAGAACTAGCAATTGATGCTATTAGCTTAGTGTCAGCACCAGCCATAGAACAGGACTTTGTGTTTTTTGGGAAAGAAAAGAATAACTTGACTTTTGCTAAAATAGATGAAGAAAAAAGAATGATTGTAAGTCCAGCTTTAATCCCTAACAAGAATATCTTTAGATACGATCCAAATACAGACTCAGAATACTATGTATATTTCAGTCCTGAAACAGTTAGAAAAGCAAGTGAGTTATATTTAAAACATAACAATCATCACAAAGCTACATACGAACACCAAGATAGAGTAAGTGGTGTGCTTACAGTTGAGTCATGGATAATAGAAGACCCTAAAATGGACAAGTCTAAACTTTACGGATTTTCACTTCCTAAAGGAACTTGGATGGTAAAGCTATCCATCTCTAATCAAGATTTATGGTCTAAGATTAAAGACGGTGAACTTAAGGGGCTTTCGATAGAAGGCTACTTTACGGACAAGATGTCTAAGTTATCAGAAAAGACACCAACTAATGAAGAAATCTTATCAGCTTTAAATGAGATAATAAAGGAAAATCAAACAAAATCAAATAACTAACTAATTTTTCTATTATATAATAGAACTTAAAAAACACACTATGGATTTAAAAGAACAAATATTAGTAGCTCTTGGTCTTAATAAGAAAGATGAAGAAGTGAAATTAGCTTGGCAGTCAAAGTCTGAAGATGGTACAATCTTTGTATCAACTGCTGAAGAGCTAGAAGCTGGGGTGGACATCTCAGTATTAACAGAAGACGGAACGACAATCTTATTGCCTGTTGGAACTTATAAAACGGATACAGGAGTTAGCTTTCGTGTGGAAACTGAAGGTATTGTTGCTGAAGTTATCGAATCAGAAACGGAAGAAGAAGTTGAAGCATCTGAAGAGTTATCTGAAGAAGTTGCTGAAACTGAATTAGCTGAAGAAGATGAAGATGATGACAGAAAAGAAACAGCTGATGTAGGTGACTGGAGAGGTATGGAGAAACGTATCCAAAACTTAGAAGATGCGGTTGCTGATCTTAAAAGAGAGAAAGTAGGTGGGGATGATGAAGTTGAAGAAATGTCAGAAGAAGCTGAAGAACCTTCTACAAACCCTAAGTCAATAAAAACTACTGAAGTAGTAGAATTTTCAGCAGAAGAAGTAGAATCAATAAAATCTGAGAATGAAAAACTTAAAGAAGAATTAGCAAAAACACCTGCTGATTCTCCAATTAACACAAACAAATTTAGTTCAGAAAAACCTAGAATGTCTAGGGCAGCTTATAGTAAACTGTCTAAGCGTGAAAGAATTTTAATGGATTTAGAAAAATAATAATAATTAATAACAAATAAAAAATAAACAATTATGGCGTTTACAGTAACACAAGCGAACTTTAATGGGAAAGCGGCAGGATTTTATATTTCCGCAGCATTAAAACAAGCTAAGTCGTTAGAATATCTAACAGTCTTAGAAAACATAAAGTATAAAGAGAACATCCAGAAGATGGCAGGATCTGGATTAGTTTTAGACAATAGCTGCGACTTTAATTCAGCAGGAACTTTGGCTATGACAGAAGCAGTATTAGAACCTAAGAATTTACAAATCAACCTTAATATTTGCAAGGCTACACTTTTAACTTCATGGGAAGCGTTACAAATGAGAGCAGGTAGAGATGCAGGAGCATCCGCTTCTTTTGATGATTATGTAATCTCTTACATGGGGGAAATTATAGCAGATGCTACGGAATCTTCTATATGGTCAGGAGTAACAGGAACTCCAGGCGAATTTAATGGATTTACAGGGTATCATTTATTACCTGGAACTGATGCAACAGTTGTTCAATCAGCAGCATCAGCGGCTTATACAGCAGGTAATATCATTGCTAATTTACAAACTTTAGTAACTGATATTTTAGGTGGTACAGCAGCAGATGTTTTAGGGAAAGATGATGCATATATATTTATGAACCAATTAACATTCCAATTTTATATTCAAGCGATTTCTGCTTTAGGATATGTTCAAACTTATACGGACAATGAGTTCGCAATGAGTTTTGAAGGAATAAAAATTGCAGTAGTACCTGGAATGCAGACAAACCAAATGGTATTTGGACAGAAGTCAAATCTATTTTTTGGGACTGACCTTTTATCGGACAGCACTAGAATAGGTCTGATGGACATGAGTGCTTTGGACGGAAGCGACAATATTCGCTTAGTGGCGAGATATACAGCAGGAGTTGTTCAAGGTGTAGGTGCTGACATAGTAAGACAATCATAATAATAATTACAAGAAGTGAGGGCTTCGGCTCTCACTCCTTTAACCCTTAACTGATTGACTATTAATCACTTAGTTAAAAAAAAATATAACAGAATATGGCATGTACAAACATAACAAAAGGGAGAGGACTTGATTGTAATAGAATTAGCGGCGGCGTAAAGTTCATTTACTTTGGAGTTTATGACCAATTTACTGCTCCAATTGAAACAGTAGGAATCGTAGCAGCTTCAGGTGAAATTACGGATATTGAAATGGGAGCAGGGACTGGATTATATAGATATTCTATGCCTTTAGGTGTAGCATCTGTAACAGATACAATAGTTGGTAGTCGTGAAAACGGAACTATCTACTACACACCAACAGCTCAAGTATTATTCAACAGACTTACGAAAGAGGATCAAAACCAAATAAAGCTCTTAGGAGCTACGAAATTAGTTATTTTCGCACAGCTTAATCAACAATTATCTAATGGTCATGATTTAATTATTGGTTTAGGAATAACTAACGGAATGGAACTTAATGCAGGTACTATGGATACTGGCGCAGCGTGGGGCGACAAAAACGGATACACACTTACGTTTGACGGAATGGAGGCAGACCCATTCTCAATGGTTGCAGATTACACAGACAATCCATTTGACAATGCAGCGTTTACGAATGTTTCTATAACGAGTTCTTAATCTTATTAGTAGTTTTCATATATTTCTTAGAGGAGAGTGGCTTAGTCCACTCTTTTCTTTCTTATTGGTAAAGGTGTTTGCGTTTAATCGTGTATAGGTTTTTTAACCTAGCGTTTACCATTAGATTAAGGTAGCTTCGGCTACCTTTCTCTTTATAAGCCAAATAAAAACAGGGCTTTTCTATTATATATTAGACGAAGGAATTATGATACAAGCAACTACTGAAACTAATCTAACTACTTATTTGCAAACTGAAGATAATCGCATAGACACTTCAGTTAGCTCAGACAAGATAAGACATTTAGTAAAGTTCACTAATGACATGGATAAGTCTAAGCAATATGCTTATTCAACTGTTCATTTAATATATGATAGATACACAAAGTTTGTTTTTGATTATAATGCTACTCCTGATGTTTATGAAGGCAAAATAAAGTTTTTACCTGCTGGGTATTGGAAATATGAAGTGTATGAAGTAAGTTGGACAGGAGCAGTAGCGATTAGCTCAGGAAACGCCCCTGTAACAGAAGATGATGTGTTACCAGTAGGACCCACACATGGTGTGGTTCAAGGATTAGTAACAAAAGGGAAAATGTATGTAGCTGAGAAAGATGGAACAGAGCAAGTTCAATATACACAAAGACAAGAACCATCAGGAACAAATTACATTTATTACGGACAATAAAAAATTATGAAAGACAATATTATTAACATCAATTTAGAAACAAGTACAGCTCCTAGTGTAAAAGAAGTTAGAGGCAAGGACTACATTGAATATGGCACAGACGACTGGACTAACCTATACCCTCAATTTCTTATTGATTTATACTATTCTAGTAGTATATCAGCAGCAATTATTAATGCAACAGCAGAGATGGTTGCAGGTGAAGATTTAATTATTGAAGATGAAGATGATAGAGATTTAGACGCTAGAATAAAACTTCAGAATTTTATGAATAGAGCTAATGGTAATGAGAGCTTACATGAAGTAATTAAAAAGATGGCTTTTGACTTTAAATTACAAGGGGCGTTTGCTCTTAACGTTGTATGGACAAAGGATAGGACTGAAATCGCTGAGATTTACCACGTTGGCGTTGAGAAAATTCGCTGTGCTAGACCTGATGAGTTTGGAAAAATAAAAGGTTATTATATTAGTGCGGACTGGTCAAACACTAGACAAAACAAACCTTATTACGTACCAGCGTTTAATACTAATGATAGAACATCAGCAAACCAAATAATGTATTCAGGTCTTTATAGCCCTAATATGAACAGCTATTATACGCCTGATTACGTTTCTTGTAATAACTGGGCATTGATTGATGCTAGGGTTTCAGAGTACCACCTCAACAATATATCTAACGGATTCGCTGGATCATTCATGATTAGCTTTGCAAACGGCGTACCAACACAAGAAGAAAGATTCCAAATAGAGCAAAGTCTAACTGACAAATTTTGTTCTGAGGCTAATAGCGGCAAATTTGTATTAACATTTTCAGACGATAAAACAAGAACACCTGAAATAACACCAATTAGCACAAGTGATTTAGATAAAAGTTATTTAGCTCTTCAAGAACTACTTACTAGCAACATCCTCTCAGGCCATAGGGTGACTTCTAAGACACTTATGGGCATTGACAGTACTAATGGCTTCAGTTCTAATACAGACGAGCTTATAAACGCTGCGAATTTTTACTTAAATACTGTAATTAAACCGTTTCAAGACCAAATAGTAAAGCAACTTAGAAAGATATTTCAAGTTAATAATATGGATATGCCTGTCAACTTTGTACAGCTTAAACCTATAACAGTTCAATTTGATTCTAAAACTCTAAGAGAAGTTATGACACAAGATGAAATTAGAGAAGAATTAGGATTAGAACCATTAGGTGATGAAGCAACTGTTGAACAAGAAGTTAAGTTTAACAAAGTTGGTATGATAGATGGAAAACCTATTTTCAATACAATAGAAGAGGCTGAAGAGCATTCTAAGTCTTTAGGGTGTGAGGGGTACCATACGCATGAATATGAAGGTAAAACAGCTTATATGGCGTGTGAAGGACATGAAGAGGCAACAGAGCTTCATAAATTTATTGAAGAATATGGAGAAGATTTGCCTGAAGAATGGGAATTAGTAGATGAAGAAATAGTAGATGGAGAGCATCAAGATTTCGACTTTGAATTAGAACTTAATAACAAGATAAAAGACAAATTAGAATTAGCTTCAACAGGAACAGCTAGACCTAATGCAAAAAGTAGTCAAGATGGAACAAATAAATCAGATAATGATTTTTATAAAGTAAGGTATGTATATACGAAAGATAATTTTTTAAGTCAAGAAGGAGAAACTAGAGATTTTTGCAGATTAATGACAAATGCAAAAAAAGTTTATCGAAAAGAGGATATTTTACAAATGACTAATAGAGCAGTAAATCCAGGCTGGGGCCCACGTGGAGCAGCAACATATTCAATATGGCTTTACAAAGGTGGAGGGAATTGCCACCATTTTTGGCTAAGAAGAATTTACAAAACATCACTAAGAGGAGCTAAAAGTGATATTAAACCTAGCGAAGCCATTTCTTATACTAAGGCATTGTCAGAAGGCTTCACAGCAAAAAGAAATGACAGTCTTGTTGCAAGACCACCAAAAAGAATGACTAATCAAGGATTTTTAGAACCAAGATAAATTATGGCATACGTATTATTTATAAGTGAAGAGAAATTAAAGTCAAGCACCGCAGTGAACTTAAATGTGGACGTTGACATCTTACTTCCGTTTGTGCGTGAAGCACAAAAGCTCTATGTAGAAACAGCACTAGGGACGGATTTAACACAACATTTAAAAGACGAAATTATAGCTGGTACTTTAGCAGGTGCTGATAAGACTTTAGTAGATGATTATATTGGCGACATGCTACCTGGATATAGTCTGTATCACGCTATCCCATACCTTCGTTTTAAAGTAGAAAATGGCAATATTTATTCTAAGACATCTGAAACAGGTACAGCTCTTTCAGAAAGTGAAGCTCAACACCTTAGAGAAGAAGTTTTAAATACTGCTATGTATTACAGAGAAAGACTAATAGATTATATAAGAAACAACACAGGTAGTTTTCCATCTTACAATACGAATACTGGTGCTGATGTAGACCCCTCAATTGCCAACTATTATGCAGGGATGAACCTTGAAAGATCAAGACAATCAAGTAAATTAACTTTAAGAGACTTTTTAACTGCTAGTGATTAATGAAGAAATATTACAAAACAAAACCAAAAAACATAACTAAACTAAAGACATACTTACAAGATGCCATTCAAACAGATAACAAAGGAGGTAGGCGAAGTGTTAGGAGTAAACACAGCGATACTAAGCATAACAACCTTCACTAATTTAGAAGTTGTATTAAAGATAATTCTATTGCTAGTGTCAATTATTTATACACTAGACAAATGGTGGTATCATAAAAGTAATAGATGACATGGATATACCTGTTAATAAAAAGTATAAGATTAATTCAAAAAACCCTAAGTATAACAAAAGCCAAGAGAGTGATGTTAAGATGCGTAAGGAGTTTGTTAAAGAGGTTAAGGGGTGTAAAATCTACAAAACCTATTATCTCTAAACCTACATCCATAAACCTTTTATTAATTAGAGATACTTTAAGTGATGTATCTACTATGGGTAAGCTGTTTTTAAATGGAGAAGTATTTTGTGATACTTTAGAATTGGCATGGAAAGAGAATCAAAGAAGCATATCTTGTATTCCTGCTGGAGAATATGATGTTAGATTAAGATTACCAAGAGAAAGCGCAACAAGACATTATATTCATCTATTAGTTAAAGACGTACCTAATAGAAGCTGGATACTCGTACATATCGGAAACACCACCAAAGATACAAAGGGCTGTATTCTAGTTGGTCAAAGTCGTAAACAACACTTTGTTGGTAACTCAACTTTGGCAATGGATTTGCTAATAAAAGAAATAATAAATTTGGGAGGTGAAAATATTAAATTAATAATTAAGAATAAATAAATAAATAAA
>PAPR01000050.1 GCA_002709085.1 Pseudooceanicola sp.
CGTGTCGGGCAGGTGTTCGCCCAGCACATCTGCCAGTCCCAACAGGTCCGCGCCATTCGCGCCATAGCCGTGCAACAGCACCACGACCGAGCGGGTCTCGCCCGAAACGGGTTCCTTCCGGCCTGCATTCAATACCCGGGTCACAAGGTGCCCTCCCTTTGTTTGTCCAATCTATACAGCTCCCAAAGAAGCCGCGCCGCGACCGCCCGCCATGGCTGCCACCGCGCGGACATCGCGCGTAGGCTGCGTTCATCGGGGCGTTGGTCCAGGTGGTAGAGGATGCGCACCGCCTCCTGCAAGGCCAGATCGCCCGCCGGAAAGACGTCGCACCGCCCAAGTGCGGAGAGCGCATAGCTCTCCGCCGTCCAGCGTCCGATTCCCGGCAATCGGATCAGGGTGGCAATGACATCTTCATCGGGCAAGTTCGCAAGATCATCATAGGCAAGGTCCGACCCCGCCAGGGCCAGAGCATAGCGGATCTTGGGGCGGGACAGGCCGACCGCGCGCAGACCCTCTTCGCCCGCGCGCGTGACCGCCTCTGGCTGATCGAGCCCGGCCATGGACACGCGCCCCCAGATCGCTGCCGCCGACGCGGTCGAGACCTGTTGGCCGACGATGGCCCGCATCAGCGCGGCAAATCCTGCGGGACGGCGGCGCAGCGAGGGCGTCAGATGCGACAGCGTGGCAAAGGCGGGGTCCCGCTCGATCAGCGCCGCGGTGCCGGTCGCGATATCCGCAGGACTGTTGATCAGTTGCATCTGCGCAATCCCCAGGCGAGCGCGTCCTCAACGCTATTCAATATCTCGACGCCCTCCGGCAAGGCTGGTCGGTCTATCATCACAACCGGAAGCGAGAGATCGCGCGCGGCGTCCAACTTGGCGCGCGCGCCCTCGCCCCCGGCGTTCTTGGTGATGAGGCAGGTGATCGCGAGATCGCGGAACAACGCGCAATCGGCCTCGCGGCTGAAGGGTCCGCGCGCGACGATCCATTGCCCTTGAGCAAAGGGAAAGGGCGCCGACGTCGGCTCTGCCCTCCGGCAATAGACCTGCGCCCGGCAGGAAAGCGCAGCGTAGCGCGCCACCTCTTGCGCGCCGGTGGCGAGGAAGACGCGGGCACCCTCCGGTACTGCGGCGGCCGCCGCCTCGGGTGAGGTGACATGGCTCCACTTGTCCCCCGCTCCCGTCTGCCAAGCGGGGCGCGAGAACCGCGCATAGGGGATCGAGACATCCCGGCACAGGCGCGCGCTACGATGCGTGATCCGCTCCGCGAAGGGGTGCGTGGCGTCCAGCACCGCAGTAATCCCCCGCGTTGCCAATGTGTCGAGAAAACCTTCCGCCCCGCCAAATCTGCCGACCCGCTGCGCCACCGGGTAAGGCGCCGCGCTGACCACCCCGGCAAGCGAAGCGAGCGTGGGGGCGCCTTTATGCGCCAACCCTTCGGCAATTGCGCGCGCCTCGGCGGTGCCTCCCAGCAACAAAAGCGTCACACGCGCCCCACAACCATGCCTGCGCGGTCGACGGCAATGACCTCAACCTCACTGTCGGAGATAAAAACCTGCGCCTTGGCCCGCGCGGTCTGCACGATCCAGTCGACCAGAGGATCACCGACCATCTGATGCACTGCCAGAACGGTCGGGGCCTCGGCCACGTCCGCGCGGCCCAGCACCCGTGCCAGCGCCTCGAAATCCACCTGCGAGCGGCCCGAGTGCAAATCGACCGCCCCCTGCGCCAGCTTGGTCAGCTTGCCCAATCCGCCGCCGATCGTGACACGCGGAACCGGGTGGCGGCGCAGGTATTTCAGCATCCCTCCGGCAAAATCCCCCATGTCGAGCATCGCCTGATCCGGCAGGCCCAACAGCCCCTGCACAGCCGACTCCGAGGTCGCGCCTGTGCAACCGGCCACATGGTGCAATCCGCTGGCCCGTGCCACGTCGATCCCGCGATGGATTGAGGCGATCCAGGCCGCACAGGAAAACGGTCGCACGATCCCGGTGGTGCCGAGTACCGACAGCCCGCCGACGATCCCCAGCCGGGGGTTCCATGTCCGGGCCGCCAAGGCCTCACCACCGGGGATGGAAATCGTGATCTCGACGTCCGGCGCGCGGCCTTCGCGCTCCGCAAGGTCCGCAACAACTGCGGTCATCATCTGGCGCGGCACCGGGTTGATTGCCGGTTCTCCGACCGGGATCGGCAAACCGGGCATGGTGACGGTGCCGACGCCCTCGCCTGCGCGAAAACGCACGCCGCCCGTTGAGCCGGTGAGCCGGGCGATAATCAGCGCCTGATGCGTCACGTCGGGATCGTCCCCGGCATCCTTCACGATACCAGCCTCGACCCAGCCCGGCCCGGCGTCCCAATGGGTGATCGCAAACTCCGGTCTCTCACCCCGCGGCAGAGTGATCCGCACCACATCCGACCGCTCGCCGGACCACAGCGCGATCAGCGCGGCCCGCGTGGCGGCGGTCGCGCATGCTCCGGTGGTCCAGCCGCGGCGCAGGGGTCGGGTCGTATCATTCATGGCTGCACAATACCGTCCATGTGGCGCTTGGCCAGAGTCACCGCGTCATTGGCGGGAATATATGCGTCCCCGGGAACGAAAGCATCAGGCAGTCGGAGGAGTCTATGCGCGTCGGGTCGCAATCCAGGTCGTCGGCACGCCGATGAGCGAAACGATGCGCTTTTCCTCGGCCTCACGCAAGGCGGTGGCGGCGTCGAACCTCTGGCGCAGGCAGAGCCTGCCGCCTTCGCAGCGGCGTATGATCATGCCCGAGGACAGACCCATGATGTGAAACAGCGCAGATTAGGTCAGCGCCGGTTGAGCGGGCGCGGCCGTCGCCTCCCCCTTGCGCATTTCGGAATAACTCTGCGCAGCGGGAGAAATGTTTGAATATGTCAATATTGGGGCTTTTGCGACGCCACTCGTACCAAGTTAGATTGCTATAGTGCAATACCGTCAGACGTGATACCTGCCGGCTCCGCCGGGATTTCACCGTGTTCGACCAACAAATCCTCCACCCTACGCGCGCCCGCGATGATCGGGCAATCGCGTCCGCGCGCGGAGATCTCGTCAGGAAACAAGATCAGCGGCGGGCAGCTCCCTTCGGCGATCAGATCGCGGAACCGGCCGGCGAATTTTGGGGTGCGAGCGAGATCACCAGCTTGGCCCCGCTGTCCGTCGACTATGCGCCAGCTCCTGCAGGGGGGAGCTGAGTGACCACTTCGCCGCACCAAAGCGTGCCGATAAAGAAGATCGGGTGCCAATAGGTGTTGGACAGGCGCAAGGCGACGCGAACACCCTTTTCGATCCCCGCAGCCCGTAGCGCCCGCCCGGCCTGCCCCAATCACCCAGACTTCTGACGTCCCCTCGCCCCAGAGAGCAGCGCCTTTGCCCGGCATGTCCGCGCTATCTTGCTGCCTGGATCGCCGTCCAAACCCGGCCCGGCGTGGCAGGCATGGCGAAATCGGTCACACCAACCTGCGAGAGCGCGTCGAGCACAGCGCTCATCCCCGCGGCGAGCCCGCCCACCGACCCGGCCTCGCCCACGCCCTTGACGCCGAGCGGGTTTATACCGGTGGCGACCTCGTAGAACCCGCAATCATATTGCGGTAAGTCATCGGCGCGCGGCATGGCGTAATCCATGAAAGACCCGGTCAATAGCTGGCCGTCACCGGCGGCGTAGCTGATCTCTTCCAGAAAAATTTGGCCGAGGGCCTGCGCCACGCCGCCCTGCACCTGCCCCTCGGCAATCTGGTGTTCAAGAACGCGGCCAATGTCCTCGACCCCGGTGTAGCTGAGGATGTCGAACTGGCCGGTCTCTGGGTCGAGCTCCACTTCGCAGATATGACAGCCGTTTGGGAATGTCGGTGCCTCGGGCGAGAATTCACCAATGGCGTGCAAGGGGATGCCCCGCTCTGCCGCGACGCGCGCGATCTGGTCCAGCGGGACCTCCTTGTCGGTGCCCGCGACGCGAAAGACACCTTCGGCATATTCGATATCGGCGACATGGGCTTCCAGCTCTTCTCCGGCCAGTTCCTTTTCCTCCGCCAGTACCGTCTCGACCGCGATCTTCAGCGCCGAGCCGCATTTCACCATCGCGCCCGAGCCGCCCATGCCGCCGCCCTTGGCAAAGACGTCCGTATCGCCCTGCGTGTACCGGATGCGGTCCGGCGCGACGCCAAAGCCTTCGGCGGCCAGGTCGATCAGGGCGGTCTCGATCCCCTGCCCGGCAGAAAACGCCCCGGCGGTGACCGCGATCGTGCCGTCCCCGTTCAAGGTCACGTTGCTGAAATCATTGCCGCGTCGCCCCCACATGCCGCCCGCCGTTTCGATGCACATGGCAAGGCCGAGGCCGCGCACCCGTCCCCGTGCCGCCGAATCTGCCTGACGTGTGGGATAATCGGCCAGCCGGGCGCGGGCGATCCCGGCGTCCAGCACCTTTTCGAAGCAGCCGGAATCATAGCCAAAGTACCATTCTGCCGGCCAGGGCATCTGCTCTTCCCCGATCAGGTTTTGGCGGCGCAAGGCGATCCGGTCCATGCCGAGGTCACGCGCGGCCTTGTCGATCAGGCTCTCAATGATGAAGGTCGCCTCGGGTCGTCCTGCGCCGCGATAGGCGCCAACGGGCACGGTATTGGTAAGGTAGGCCTCCATCCGACCAGCGATCATCGGGGTGCGGTAAACGCCTGCGATACCACCGAAATTCATCACCGGCGGCAACGTTCGCCCCGTCGCATAGGCGCCAGCATCCAGCCGCATGACGACGGAAAGCGCAGTGAAATTCCCCGCCGCGTCCAGCCCGAGTTCTGCGGTGAATTCCAGCGCGCGCCCCCCCTCATCGGCCAAGAGCGACTCACCCCGGTCGGCGCGCCATCGCAGGGGGCGATCCAATCTGCGCGCGGCCCAGAAGCACAGCATTTCCTCGCGCACGGGTCCCGCCTTCATCCCAAAGGCCCCGCCGACATCGCCTCCGACGACGCGCACATCCTCGGGTCGCATGTCAAAAGCCTCGGCCAGCGCCATCCGCATGCCGGGCGGGCTCTGATGACTGGCGTAAAGCGCGACGCGTCCACCGGCTTCGGGCCGCGCAAGGGCTGTGCGCGGCTCCATCGTCGCGGCAGTCACACGGCTGATCGGAGCATCGAGACGGATGCGATGCGCGGACCCGGCAAGTGCGTCGTTCACCGCGTCCCAATCGCCCCTCTCCCACTCCGCCGCCAGATTTCCGGGGCGGTCGTCATGCACGCAGCGCGCATCTTTCACCCGGGCATCTGCGAGGGTCACGATGGCCGGGTGGTCCGTCAGATTCGGCAGCACGGCCTCGGCTGCGTCCATCGCCGCCTCGCGCGTATCTGCTATGACCATGGCGAGCGGCTCCCCGACAAAGCGCGCCTCGCCATTCGCCAAGAGCGGACGCTCAGTATGCTCCCAAACCCGGCCATCCGGCCCGGTCAGCGACATCTCGGCCTGCACCGGCGCCACCCCGTCCTGCGCCAGATCTGCAGCGGTGTAGATCGCCACGACCCCTGGCATCGCCTGCGCCTCTGCGACATCAATGCCGTGGATTGTCGCCGCGCCGTAGGGTGAGCGGACGAAGACAGCCCAGAGCGCGCCCTCCACTGCCATATCGTCCGTGAACGATCCCTGCCCGGTGGTCAGGCGGTAGTCCTCGACCCGGCCCCGGCGGGCTTTCATATGCGTGGTCATCGGCGGCTCCTTCGCTCATCCAGCCGGTTCCGCGCAAAGGCGGACGGCAGCGCGATGGTTCATCAATCCGCGAGCGGCGTCAAACAGATGGCCGGAGATTACGGCCCTGGTCCGCCGGGGACCAATCCCCTCCGGATGTGAGCGCGAAGATCAGACCATCTGTTGGTGATCACCAAATAGGAGGGCGGCGTGCCGCTCTTGTGGGGGACCACCACGGTGAACTTTTCAGCAGAGGCGGGTCCCCAGCCGCAACAGGCGATCGCGCTGATATCGGCATCCGACCACACCAGCTGTTGCTGACCGTCGCGCGACCTGAGCATGAAGGTCGGTCGAATTTCAACCCGACGCAACCCGGATTTCAACGGCTTACTCGTCGCCGCTGAGATCGGCGAAACCGCTGACACCCTGCGCAGCCGTCGCAGGCCCTCCGCCGTGCGCGCCTGATCGTCCCGCTGAAGAACTGACCCGCAACACTGCAACGTCCGAATCCATTCACGCCGGGACATACCGTGAAATTCGGAGCCCGAAAGCCTAAGAAACCTTGTTCAACACGTCCTTGCCAGCGAAATAGTCCGAAAGGTTCGCGACCGCCATCAGACCCATTTCTTCCCGAACGCTCAACGACGCGGTCCCGAGATGGGGGAGCAGCGTGACGTTTTCCATCTTGAGAAGCCCCGGCGAGACTTTGGGCTCTTCTTCATAAACGTCGAGCCCCGCCCCGCCGATGGCGCCGGCCTCCAGCGCTTGGACCAGCGCCGCCTCGTCGACAATATTGCCGCGCGCGATGTTGACGAGGATCGCATGGGTCGGCATCGCCTTCAGCACCTCCGCGTCGATCAGATGCTCTGTTTCCGGCCCGCCGGGGGTCGCGACAACCAGCACGTCGGCGGTTGCGGCGACCTCCTGCAGCGACGTCTGACGAGCGGGGAAATCGACCTCTTTCTCGGTCCGGTTGGCGTAGATCACCGACATGCCAAAGCCGAAATGACACCGTCGCGCGACCGCCTGACCGATCCGCCCCATGCCGACGATTCCCACCGTCCGCCCTGTCAGGTGGAGGCCCAGGAGTTGCGTCGGATGCCATCCCTGCCACTGACCGGCGCGCAGCATCCGCTCACCCTCACCGGCGCGGCGCGCGGTCATCAGCATCAGCGTCATCGCGATGTCGGCAGTCGCATCCGTCACGGCGCCCGGAGTGTTAGAGACCGTGACCCCATGATTCGCACAGGCCGTCACATCGATATGATTGTAGCCAACACCGAAATTGGAGACCATCTTGCAGCGCGGACGCCCGAAATCATGCAGGATTTCGTCGTTGATCGTGTCGCCAAGGGTCACCATCATCCCGTCATAGACCGCAAAGGCGGCGCGGACTTCGCCTGGTGTCATCGGTTTGTTGGAGTCCCGCACCTCCACCTCGAACTCGGCCTCGGCGGCGGTCAGGGTCTGCGGCGGCATGGGGCGGCTGATAAGTATCCGTTTCAATGCAACTTCCCCCCTTCTGCAACGTCCTGATCCGGCGCAACCAGCACGATCCCGCCTGCGGGGTCCGAGACGCCCAATGTCAGCACTTCGGACATGAACGGGCCTATCTGGCGTGGCGGGAAATTGACGACCGCCATGACCATCTTTCCGATCAGGGCCTCGGGCGTGTAATTGTCGGTGATCTGGGCCGAAGTCTTCTTTTCACCCAGCTCCGGTCCGAAATCGATCCAAAGCTTGAGGGCCGGTTTGCGCGCCTCGGGGAAGGGTTCTGCCCGTACCACCCGGCCCGCCCGGATGTCGACTTTGGCAAAGTCGTCAAAGGTGATCTTATCCGCCACGGCTCAGCTCCTTTGAGCGGTCGGCGGCGGCTTTGACTGCCCGTTTCAATAGCGGGGGAAAACCGCTTTGCTCATCCATCAACACCTCAAGTGCGGCCTGCGTCGTTCCGTTCGGGCTGGTGACATTGACGCGCAACTGGCCCGGATCCTCCGCTGCCTGCTCGGCCAGATCACCCGCGCCGCCGACCGTCGCCTTGGCCAATGCCATGGCGAGATCCGCATCCAGCCCCTCGGCCACGCCGGCGGCCGCAAGCGTTTCGATCAGATGGAACACATAGGCGGGACCGGAGCCGGAGACCGCCGTAACCGCATCCATCTGCGCCTCATCTTGCAAGCGGACGACCTGCCCGATTGCGGACAACAGGGTCTCGGCAAGGCTCAGATGTTTTTCGCTGGCGTGCGCGTTGCCGATGATCGCCGTGATTCCTCGCCCGATGGCGGCTGGGGTGTTGGGCATGGCGCGGATAACGGGGGTGTCGGGGCCAAAGACCTCTTCGAACCGGGCGATCGGCGTGCCGGCGGCAACCGAAATCACCAGCGTCCGCCCACCGCCGAGTGCGGCGACCGAAGGCAGTGCGTCGCCCATCATCTGCGGCTTGACCGCGATCAGGGCGACGGCGGGGTCCTCGGGGAAATCGGCATTGATATGAACGCCGGCATCGACCAGCCAATCCGCAGGGTTGGGATCCGTGACCCAGACACTGGCGGGCGGCAAGCCACCCTTCAGCCAGCCAGAGAGCATGGCGCCCCCCATCTTGCCGCAGCCCATGAGAACCAGACCCTGCCGGGCTATCGCGTCGTTCATCCCTTGCTCCCTCTTCGGGGATGCTTTTCGCGCAGCCCCGTTTCGGGATTGAGACTATGCCCGCCCGTAGGCCTCTGCAATGGCGACCTGCATCGCGGCGGCGGGGGTCTGCCCACCCCACACATTGAGCTGCATCGCCGGGTAGTAGCGTTCGGCGGAATGGATCGCCGCATTGATCATCGTATCGATCTGCTCGGGGCTCGCCACCTGATCACCGGCCAGAACCAGACCGTAGCGATAGACGGTCAGCTTGTGCGTGGGCCAATAGGTAAAGGACCCGGCCCAGCACTGATCGTTGACGAGGTTCAACAGCTCGTAAAGACCCGGCAGCGCTTCTTCGGGCGGCTCCATCTCGAACGTGCAGACAAGACGCAGCGTTTGATCGAAATGCGACCATGCGAGGGTCACGGAATAGGTGCGCCACTGACCTTCGACCGCCATCGCAATCTGATCGTCGCCGATCCGGTCGAAATCCCATTCGTGATGTTCCGCCAGATGCTCCACGATGTCGATCGGATGGAGTTCTTCGGTCAGAAACTGCTCGGACAATGCCATTGCGCCACCTCGTTTTATGGTTGTAGCGCAAGGGCCGGACTGACCTCTAGCGCTAGGTGCCTGCTCTAGGGGCTGGGCGACTTCCCGGTGCCCCTACGAGATATGGTGGGGGGCGCGCGCTTATGAGGCAAGCTAAAACTTGGGGATAATCACAAGAAGTTGTGGATTAGATCATGCGCTGCACAAGAATAGCCCCGGCCGGGAGCTTGGGTGACATTTCTTCGACAATCCCTCGGGGGTTTCGGGCGGGCGCTGTTGCTGGGCCACAGTGCCGACGTCAGAAAACGCCCAGCGGCCGCGGGCCCCCTCAGACACGCGACACCCCCGCTAGAGACGAATTGGGGCCGCGCCCATCACGGCACGGCCCCAATTCGTCACACCAGACGCACCGTTTACTGCGAGGTCTTCGCCTCCAGCGCATCGAGCCGCGCTTTCAAGGCGTCGTTCTCTTCGCGCGCCTTTTGCGCCATGGCCCGCACCGCGTCGAATTCCTCGCGGGTCACGAGGTCACGATCCGCAAGCCAGCGGTCGATCATGCCGTTGAAAGCCGTCTCGGCCTCGCCCTTCGCACCCTGAGCCACGCCCATGGCATTGGTCATCAACTGGGACATATCGTCGAAAAATTTTGATCGGGTCTGCATCTCGATCTCCGTTGTCACATCTGATCTCTATATGGTGTGTCCGAGGCACCGCGACAAGGTTGACTTCCCCGCGACGCCACTGCCATGTCAGATCATGATTGCTGCTTTGATCCCCTTCCCGAATATCTCGCCCGAGGTTTTTTCGATCTCGCTGTTCGGGATGGAATTCGCCCTTCGCTGGTACGCTCTGGCCTATATCGTGGGGATCGGTCTTGGCTGGGCCATTGCGCGCACCGCCCTTGCCCGTCCCCGGTTGTGGAAGAACGACAGCCCCCCTATGGCCCCGACGCAGCTTGATGATCTGATGACGTGGATCATCCTCGGCATCGTGATCGGCGGGCGGCTCGGCTTTGTGCTGTTTTACCAGCCCGCATATTACCTCGCGAACCCGCTTGAGATCCCGATGATCTGGCAAGGCGGCATGTCCTTTCACGGCGGCATGCTGGGCGTCATCCTCGGCACATGGATCTTTGCCGCGCGTTACGCGATCCCACGGCTGCAAACGGCCGATACGCTGGCGCTTGGCACCCCGGTCGCGATCATGCTGGGACGCCTCGCCAATTTCGTGAACGCCGAACTTTGGGGGCGCCCGACCGATGCGCCCTGGGGCGTAATCTTTCCGATGCGCGGCGCGCTCTGTGACGGGGAAATCTGCGCGCGTCACCCGTCGCAACTCTATGAGGCGGGGCTGGAGGGGCTGCTCCTCGGCGGGCTGCTCGTCATCCTTG
This sequence comes from Pseudooceanicola sp., assembly GCA_002709085.1. Taxonomy (GTDB): domain Bacteria; phylum Pseudomonadota; class Alphaproteobacteria; order Rhodobacterales; family Rhodobacteraceae; genus Pseudooceanicola. The sequence goes on from PAPR01000050.1 coordinate 10,256, forward strand.
CCTTTGCCGGCGGCGCGTTGAAGAAACCGGGGCTGGTGGCCGGCGTCTTCTTTGCCGGATACGGCATCGCGCGCTTTATCGTGGAATTCTTTCGACTTGCGGATGCGCAATTCATCACCCCCGGCAATCCCTACGGCCACGTCCTGCGCCTGAGCGATAGCATCGGCATCACGATGGGCCAGTTGCTGTCGCTGCCGATGATCCTGGTCGGCTTGCTCGTCATCCTGATCGGTCGGCGCCAATGGCGGTGACGCCCTTGATGGAGAAATTGCGCCGTCGGATCGCGGCCGAGGGCCCGATGAGCCTTGCGGATTTCATGCAGGCCTGTCTGCTCGACCCCGATCAGGGCTACTATGCCACGCGCGACCCCTTTGGCGCGGGTGGCGATTTCATCACCTCGCCCGAGATCTCGCAGATGTTCGGCGAATTGATCGGCCTCACCCTGGCGCAAAGTTGGATGGATCAGGGGTCTCCGCAGACGTTCACATTGGCAGAGGCCGGACCGGGTCGCGGCACGTTGATGGCCGACATCCTGCGCGCAACCCGCAGCGTGCCCGGATTTCACGACGCCATGCGGATCGTGTTGATCGAAGCCTCCCCCACCCTTCGCAGCATCCAGGCCGACAAGCTGGCCGAATTCACCCCCGCCTGGACGGACAACTTCGCCGATCTGCCCAAACGCCCCCTCTGGTTCGTGGCGAACGAGTTCTTTGACGCGCTGCCGATCCGCCAGTTTCAGCGCCGTGGCGAGGGGTGGAGCGAACGTATGATCGCGCTTGCGGATCCCGGCCTCGCGATGGCGCTGAGCCAGCCATTGCCGATGCCGGACCTCGCGCACCGCCTCGGCGACACGGTGGACGGCGACATCGTAGAGGTCTGCCCGGCCGCCGAACCGATCGCAGAAACCATCGGCGCGCGGATCGCGGCGCACGGCGGCGCGGCACTGATAGTGGATTACGGCGGCTGGCATTCCCTCGGCGATACGTTTCAGGCGCTCCAGGCGCATGAACCGGTCGACCCGCTCGCTGCGCCGGGTGAGGCGGACCTGACCGCCCATGTCGATTTCGAACCCCTCGCCCGCGCCGCCGCCCCCGCCGTTGCCGCGCCGCTGGTTACGCAGGGCGTGTTTCTGGAACGCATCGGAATCACCGACCGCGCACGGGCATTGGCCAAACGGTTGAGCGGCGCGCCACTCGACAGCCATATTGCTGCACATCGCCGCTTGACCCACCCCGAGGAAATGGGGAGTCTCTTCAAGATCCTGGCCCTGACGCCACCGAACGCGCCGGCCCTGCCGGGAACCGACACCGGGGAGTCCTCATGACGTTGGAAATCATCACGTCCCGCACTCTCGACCCGTTTCGTCACGGGTTCTTCACACGTCGCGGCGGGGCATCCTCGGGAATATTTGCCGGGCTGAATTGCGGCACCGGCTCCTCGGACCAGCGCGAGATCGTCGAGATCAATCGTTCCCGCGTCGCCATGGCCCTCGGGGTGGCGGACGATTATCTGATCACGGTGAACCAGGTGCATTCGGCGGATGTCGCCGTGCTGACCGGCCCGCCCGATCCGCGTCCCAACGCCGATGCGGTGGTGACGGCCACGCCCGGGGTTGGCCTTGCGATTCTGACCGCCGATTGCCAGCCGGTGCTATTCGCGGATCCAGAGGCCGGGGTCATCGGGGCCGCGCACGCCGGATGGCGCGGTGCGCTCGACGGCGTGTTGGAAGCGACGGTTGCCGCGATGGAAGACTTGGGCGCGACACGCACCGCTATCCGCGCGGTGATCGGCCCGACGATCAGCCAGCGCGCCTACGAGGTCGGACCGGAATTCCTCGACCGCTTTCTGGATGAGGACCCGGAGTACGCGCGCTTTTTCGCGAATGGTGAGGGTGACAAGATGCAGTTCGACCTGCCCTCCTTCGGGCTTCACCGGCTGCGTGAGACCGGCATCGCAGAGGCGGAGTGGACCTGCCATTGCACGTATGATGATCCAGACCGCTTTTATTCCTTCCGGCGCGCGACCCACAAGAAAGAGGCCGACTATGGCCGCCTGATCTCTGCCATCCGGCTTTAACGGCCCTATTGCCGCCGGATTTCGGCGGGGTGGCTCGCGGTTTACGCCCTATCGCCAAAGGCGAAGACCCCGGTCCGCATCGTATCGCCCGTCATCCGAAGATTTCTTGAAATTGCCCTCTTTCGCCCTTCTGACGTCGCAAAGCTCAGCGATAGTCAGTCTCAAGCCGGAACGAACCGGTATCGAAATTGAGAAAAGGCTAGAGCAATGAACATAAAGCAGAAAAACTGGATAAAATCCGTGGTCACCACAGCCAGGACCACCGAGGCCAAACTGCCGTATCAACGCGCCCAGCGCGCCGCCAGCGCCGCCCGTCTGCGTGCCGCCGCGCTGCGCCGCGCGGCCTGAAACAGCCCCAAGGCGATCCTTTAACCAATCATTGAATAACCGGTGCTTTTGCCTGGCACCGCAGCGGCGGCTGACACCTGGTGTCGCCGCCCGGGGGAGAGACAGCGTCTGCTCGCGCTGGCTCTCCCCTCTTTATATCTCGCCTGCGCAGTCCTGTGGCTGACAGGTCAGACCGCGACGTTCCTCCCAAACCGCATCACCGACGCTTAGGTCACGGCCGAATCGCAGACTGTGCGAATTGTGACGCGATTGCTCCGCCTTGCGAGGACAATGCCCCTCCCGCCGCCCGGATTGATGACACAAGCAGTCGAATTTTGCGAAAAACGTAGCGATTTTTGACAGCCGCGATCAGCAAAGCGCACACTCAGGAGGTTCTCAAAGTCCTTCGGTGTTGTCGGTGGGGGCCGACACGGTTGTGACGCCTATGAAAGGTGTTGCTATGTCTGGTCCTCTGTCGCCCTTCGGGGCGGAAAATCCGCTGCGCCCAAGCTCTGGCCAATCCATGCCGACGATGCGACGCTACACGACGCGCACGCTGTCCGCCGGCGGTCATGTCGAGGACCGCGACTTTCGCGCCCCCGTCACGCCGGAATTCCAGACCGCCTTCAACGCTTTTGCCCATGGCTCTCTCGTTGCGACGACTCAAGGTCCGGTCGCGATCGAGGACCTGATGCCGGGGATGGAGGTGCATACCCTGGAACACGGCCCGCTTCCGGTGCTGTGGATCGGCGTCATGACCTATCTGCCCAATCCCCACGGCGCGCCGGTCCTCACGCGTGTGACGGCGGATCGCTTTGGTCTGGCACAGCCCGCGATGGACCTGCTCGCCGGTCCGGGGGCGCGGCTTTTGCATCGCCCTGCCGGTGCGCGTTTTGCCCATGCGGACCGTCTGGCCTACACGCCCCTGCGCGATTTCATCGACGGCGACGGCGTGATCGGGATCTCTCCGCGCATGGCCGTGGACACCTACCACATCAGCCTGCGTCGCCACGCCACGATCCGCGTCGGCGGGGTCGAGATGGAGACATTTCACCCCGGAATGAGCGTTCTGGAGGAGATGGGCACCCATACTCGACAGCTCTTCATGTCGATGTTTCCGCATATGATCCGTGTTACGGATTTTGGTCGTCTCGCCCATCCCCGCTTGAGGATGCGCGCGATGGAGGACGCGGCCGCCTGAGCCCTAAGGCAAAGTGAAGTTAGCGGAACGCTCGATCTGAATTGACGATCAGCGCCGTCAAGCCGACCGGCTGAGCCGTTCTTCAAGGATGTCGAAGGGAACGCCTGGCTCATCCTTGGCCCCACGGATCACCAGCGATGTCTTGACGCTGGCGACGTTGTCCGCCGCGGTTAGCTGGCCGGTCAGAAAGCTTTGAAACGTCGAAAGATCGGGCGCGACGCACTTGAGGATGAAATCGACCTCCCCGTTCAGCATGTGGCACTCCCGCACCAGCGGCCAGTCGCGGCAGCGCATTTCAAAGGCCGAAAGGTCAACTTCGGCCTGGCTCACCAACCCGACCATGGCAAAGACCTGCACCTCGAAGCCCAACTCCCGGCTGTCGACCTGCGCGTGGTAGCCCCTGATATAACCCGCCTCTTCCAACGTGCGCACGCGGCGCAGGCAGGGCGGCGCGGAAATGCCGACCCGTTTGGCCAATTCCACGTTGGTCATTCGCCCATCTGCCTGAAGTTCGGCCAGAATTTTTCGGTCAATTGCGTCCAGACGGGTCGCGGCCATTTTCGTCTCCTGAATTTGCGTTTGTTATATCAGCGACACATTCGCGCGCAATAATATTTCGTCCACGCGCAACATATGAACGAACGCCTTCCTGTCCCCGCTTGCAGTTGCAGCCAATCACGGCGGCGACTACATAGACCTGACCATTGCCAGCCCCGGAGATTTCCCATGTCAGACGCCCGCCACACCAAGGTTCTCATCATCGGCTCCGGTCCCGCTGGCTATACTGCCGGTGTTTATGCCAGCCGCGCGATGTTGAACCCGATCCTCGTTCAGGGCATCGAACCGGGCGGCCAGTTGACCACCACCATCGAGGTCGAGAACTGGCCTGGCGATTCCGAAGTGCAGGGTCCCGATCTGATGGTGCGCATGGAAACCCACGCCAAGGCCATGGGCTGCGAGATCATCGGCGATATCATCACCGATCTGGACCTGTCTGAACGCCCCTTCACCGCAAAGGGCGACTCCGGCGTGACCTATACGGCGGATGCGGTGATCCTCGCGACCGGCGCGCGGGCCAAGTGGCTGGGGCTGGACAGCGAAGAGGCCTACAAGGGCTTTGGTGTCTCGGCCTGCGCCACCTGCGACGGGTTCTTCTATCGTGGTCAGGAAATTGTCGTCATTGGCGGCGGCAATACTGCGGTCGAAGAGGCGCTGTTCCTCACGAACTTCGCCTCCAAGGTCACGCTGATCCACCGCCGTGACGAATTGCGCGCGGAAAAGATCCTCGTTGATCGCCTGATGAAGAATCCCAAGATCGAAACCCTTTGGCACCACACGCTCGAAGAGGTCGTCGGCGAGGACAGTCCCAAGGGTGTCACCGGGATCAAGGTGCGCCACACCGACAGCGGCGAGGTCACGGAAATCCCCGCCAAAGGCGTCTTTATCGCAATCGGTCACGCCCCCGCCTCGGAACTGGTCAAGGACCAGTTGGAGCTGCACCACGGCGGCTACGTCAAGGTGACCCCCGGCGCCACCGAAACATCCGTCCCCGGCGTCTTTGCCGCTGGCGATCTCACCGATCACAAGTACCGTCAGGCCGTCACATCCGCCGGCATGGGCTGCATGGCGGCACTGGACGCCGAGCGTTTCCTCGCCGAACAGGGTGACGTGGAAAAGGACGAGACCCTGCCCATGGGCTACGGCGCACCGGAAACAGAGGGCGTCTGATCCCGTCCTGAGGGCGGGGCAAAGGTCCTGCCCCCGAGAGACCCGGCGAAATATTTACCCATATCGAACGGATTGGGGCTGATTTCGTCCCGCCTTCCCGCGGCGGCGCGGCATCTCGGTCCCATTTGCCTCATGACGGCCTCATTGCCTTGCCTTCAAGGGGTTGAACGGTCTAGGCACCTGTCAAAACAGCCCACGCGCTGCATGATAACTGACAATTCCGGGACATTGCCGATGCCGATTGAAAACCTCGCCCCCATTCCAGAACTCTTCGTTTCCTACGATTCCGCGCAAAAGCTCAAGGTCGAGGCCGGGCAACTGGAAAGCTGGGACCTGACACCCCGTCAGACCTGCGATGTAGAGCTGCTGATGAACGGCGGCTTCAACCCGCTCAAGGGGTTCTTGAGCGAAGACGATTACAACGGCGTCGTGGACAAGATGCGGCTGGCCGACGGCACACTCTGGCCCATGCCGATCACGCTGGATGTGTCGGAAAAATTCGCCGAGAGCCTCGATTTGGGTCAGGACATCGCCCTGCGCGATCAGGAGGGCGTGATCCTCGGCACGATGACCGTCACCGATCGCTGGACCCCGAACAAATCGCACGAGGCGGAACAGGTCTTTGGCGCCGACGATTCCGCGCATCCGGCGGTCAACTACCTGCATAACACCGCCGGCAAGGTCTACCTCGGCGGACCCATTACCGGCATCCAGCAGCCCGTGCATTATGATTTCCGCGCCAGCCGCGACACTCCGAACGAATTGCGCGCCTACTTCCGCAAGCTTGGGTGGCGCAAGGTTGTCGCCTTCCAGACCCGCAACCCCCTGCACCGCGCGCATCAGGAACTGACCTTCCGCGCCGCGCGCGAGGCACAGGCCAACCTGCTGATCCATCCGGTCGTCGGCATGACCAAACCCGGCGACGTCGATCACTTCACCCGCGTGCGCTGCTACGAGGCGGTGCTGGACAAATACCCCAACTCGACCACCACCATGTCGCTCTTGCCGCTGGCGATGCGCATGGCCGGCCCGCGTGAGGCCGTCTGGCACGGGCTGATCCGCAAGAACTACGGCTGCACCCATTTCATCGTCGGACGCGATCACGCCGGCCCCGGCAAAAACTCCGCCGGTGAAGATTTCTACGGCCCCTATGATGCGCAGGACCTGTTCCGCGAGCATCAGGAGGAGATGGGCATCGAAATGGTCGACTTCAAACACATGGTCTATGTGCAGGAGCGCGCCCAGTACGAGCCGAACGACGAGATCACCGATAAGGACGATGTCACGATCCTGAATATATCGGGCACCGAATTGCGCCGCCGCCTTGCCGAAGGGCTGGAGATCCCCGAATGGTTCTCTTTCCCCGAAGTGGTCGCAGAGCTGCGCAAGACGCGGCCCGCACGATCCAAGCAGGGATTCACCGTGTTCTTTACCGGCTTCTCGGGGTCGGGCAAGTCGACCATCGCCAACGCGCTGATGGTCAAGCTGATGGAAATGGGCGGCCGCCCCGTCACGCTGCTGGATGGCGATATCGTGCGCAAGAACCTCAGCTCTGAACTCGGTTTTTCCAAGGAACACCGCGACCTCAACATCCGCCGCATCGGCTATGTCGCCTCCGAGATCACCAAGAATGGCGGCATCGCGATCTGCGCCCCGATCGCACCCTATTCCGCGACCCGCCGCGCGGTACGCGAGGATGTCGAAGAGTTCGGTGCCTTTATCGAAGTGCATGTCGCGACCTCGATCGAGGAATGCGAGCGCCGTGATCGCAAGGGGCTGTACAAGCTCGCGCGCGAGGGTAAGATCAAGGAATTCACCGGGATTTCAGACCCCTACGATGTCCCAGAGACACCTGAGCTACGGGTCGAGACCGAAGGCACCGACGTGGACAACTGCGCGCATCAGGTAATCCTGAAACTGGAAAGCCTGGGTCTGATCGCTGCGCAGTGATCCGCATCCACTTCTAGTTCTGCGATAAATGGCCTGCGAGACCACGCGGGCCATTAGACGTTAGGGGATGTCCGCTAGGTCACCACACCTTCGAACCAAGGATCAGAGGTCTCAGCCGCACAAACCCTTTGGTGACGCATCTCTCTGCCAATGCCCCTCGACGCCAGCAGACCTCTTCAGATTGCGAGGCCGAGCATCTGAGGACAGCCGCAACACAACGGCCTGCCCTCACAGGGAGGCGAGAAGCGCCGAAATCGTCCGGTTATGCAGGTTGTCATACGACGCCGCCACCGGGCGAAGGGCGCGCAATGCGGGAAGCCGCGCGGCATAGTCGGCTTGGGACATGCGCGACAGGGCGGCCATGATATCCGACTCGCTTTCGCAGATGATCATCGCTCCGGTGTCGAGATAATCGGCGATATTCGGACAGCCCCAATAGATCGGCACCGTCAGGCACAGCAGCGGATCAATCAGCTTTTCCGAAAAATAATTCGGCTCCCGAACGTTCTCGATGACGACGGAATAGCGGTAGGGTGCCAACCCGTCAGATTTCTCCGCAAAGGGCACGTAGCCGCCGCCCATGGCATCGACGTCCAACCCTTCGGTGCGGACGCGTTCAATGATGCGATGGCGAAGATTATGACCGACTTGTGATCGTTTGGCCGACGCAATGATCGAACAATCCTTCGTTTTCTCCGTCGGCACATCCCGCCAACCGGGAACCCAGGTGGTGCCGAAGGGAACAAACACGCCGTTCGGGATGCTGTCGACAAAGCTGCGGTCATGACTGAAAACGCGAAAGAACTTGCGCCACGTCACGCGCAGCGCGCGCCGGTGATGTCCGTGGATCGTGCGCGGCTCCTGCACCATGATCGACAACCGCGCCTTCAGCTTGAGGAAGGGACGGATGTGCATGTCGTTGCGCGGATAGGCGATCAAGTGGTCGGTGCGCTCCATGTCGCGCAACCGCTTGCCCCGCAGACGCTCCGGCTGACCCAGCGGCCATTCCAGCGCGTCGCAGGCAATTTCGGGCCAGTTTCCCACCAGCAGGGTGGCGGAGGGCAGGATGGCAATGGCGGGGGTCATGGTCTGGGTCATGGGCATTCCAAGCGGTGCATGGATCGCCCCGCTTTACTGCGGCCACGCTGTGTCAGCAATGGCCGCAACACTCAGCATATGGATCGCTGTGCAATCAATGCACCGCGACGGGGGCCATATCGTACTGGCGGGCCAGCACGAAGGCCATGTCCCGTTCCTTGACCAACGCCAGTCGCTCACCGCTGGAATCATGCACCGCGTAGAGTTGATCCAGCCCCTCGACCTGCGCCTGCACATCTTTGGGCAGATCAGCGACCTTCACCGGTTTCACATAGACGATCTGGCCGACTTCGCCCTCGAATTCATATTCAGTGTTCATGACTTAGCCCTTTCTGATATTGATGGTCTGCACAATCTTGTCGGGTTCCACCCGCGTCAGATCCACATGCAGCAAACCGTTTTCCATGATCGCCTCGCCGACTTCGACACCGTCGGCCAATACGAAACTGCGCTGAAACTGTCGCGCGGCAATCCCACGATGCAGAAAATGGCGCCCTTCGCCATCATCGCCCTGCCGGCAACGGATCACCAATTGGCTGTCTTCCAGCGTGATCGCCAGATCAGCCTCGGAAAATCCGGCCACCGCCAACGTGATGCGATACGACCGCTCTGACGTCTGTTCGATATTGAACGGAGGGTAGCCGTCGTTTCCGGCCTTCGCCGATCTCTCCAGCAGCCGTTCCAACTGCTCAAAGCCCAGCATGTAGGGGTGGGCCCCCAGGGTCATCTTTGTCATGACACGTCCTTGATCTTAAGCGACAGTCCAGCAAGGCCCCATTTCGGCAACCCCGTTGAGTGAAATATGGGCAGCCCGTCCCGCCTGTGCAAGCCCTTTGCCGCGGATAGGATTTGTGGCTATATTCAAAGCTCTGCCAACAAAGGGGAATCGCGGAATGAACGCGTGCAGCGACATTTCGATGAAAACGGAAGAGGTGCTCCGCATTGAGCTGGAGGTCTTTCGCCGTGAACATGCCGACCTCGACGGTGCTATCCAGGCGCTACATGATCGGGGTACGGCGGATCAGTTGACAATCCAGCGGCTGAAAAAGCAAAAGCTGTCGCTGAAGGACAAGATCGCCCAGATCGAAGACCGTCTGACCCCCGACATCATCGCATGAGCGCTCATTGGCGCGCGAAACACACCGCCCGCCATCCCCCACACCACCGATTGCACCTCGGGGCAAAGCCCTTATAACCCAAAGCCTCAATCCACGGGGAGCGATATGAGCGACATCAAGGTAGGCATCATCATGGGCAGTCAGTCTGACTGGCCCACGCTGAAAGAGGCGGCGAATATCCTTGACGACCTCGCCATCCCCTACGAGAGCAGGATCGTCTCTGCGCATCGCACCCCTGACCGACTGTGGAGCTATGGCAAAGAGGCGGTCGCGCGTGGCCTCGACGTGATCATCGCCGGGGCCGGCGGTGCGGCGCATTTGCCGGGCATGATGGCCTCCAAGACCCGCGTGCCGGTCATCGGCGTCCCGGTACAGACAAAGGCGCTGTCGGGTGTCGACAGCCTTTATTCCATCGTGCAGATGCCGCGCGGTTATCCCGTCGCAACCATGGCAATCGGGGCGGCCGGCGCAGCCAATGCCGGGCTGATGGCCGCCGGGATCCTCGCGCTGAACGATCCCGCCCTCGCAGAGCGGCTGGAGGCTTGGCGCGCCGCCCTCTCCGCCTCCATCCCCGAAGTGCCTGTCGATGAGTGATGCGCCCGTGACCGACCTGCCCCTGACCGATCTGCCCGTGAACGCCCTGCCTGCAGGCTCCACCATCGGTATTCTCGGCGGTGGCCAGTTGGGCCGGATGCTGTCCATCGCCGCCGCGCGTCTGGGCATGCGGTGCCATATCTTTGAGCCGGGCGCCAACCCGCCTGCAGGCGATGTGGCGCATGCCGTGACAACGGCGGCCTACGAGGATCACGCCGCGCTGAGCGCCTTCGCCCGCTCAGTCGATGTCATCACCTATGAATTCGAGAATATTCCGACCGCGGCGCTCGACCTCTTGGAAACCCTGCGCCCGATCCGACCGGGCCGCGAAGCCCTGCGGATTTCGCAGGATCGCCTGACGGAAAAGGACTTTCTGCGCGACCTCGGGCTGATGACCGCCCCTTACGCTGATGTGCCGAACGCCGCCGCGCTGGACGAGGCGCTGGCGCGGATCGGCGCACCGGCCATCCTGAAAACCCGCCGCTTTGGCTACGACGGCAAGGGTCAGGCTCGGATTAACAACGCTGCGAACGCCCCTGCCGCCTTCGCGGATATGGCGGGTGGGCCTGCAATCCTCGAAGGCTTTGTCGATTTCACCTCCGAGATCTCGATCATCGCGGCCCGCAGCCTTGATGGGTCGGTCGCCTGCTATGATCCGGGCGAGAATGTGCACAAGGACGGCATCCTGCGCACCACGACCGTGCCGGCCGCCCTGCCCGCCGCGCGGCGGACCGACGCCGTCCTTCTTGCCGCCAAGGTATTGAACGCCCTCGATTATGTCGGCGTCATGGGGGTCGAACTCTTTGTCACCCCCAAGGGTCTGATCGTGAATGAGATCGCGCCGCGCGTGCACAATTCAGGTCACTGGACCCAGAACGGTTGCAGCGTGGATCAGTTCGAACAGCACGTCCGCGCGGTGATCGGCTGGCCGCTCGGGGATGGTCAGCGCCACGCGGATGTGGTGATGGAAAATCTGATCGGCGACGACATGGCGCGTGTCGATCAGATCGCCCGAGAGTCCGGCGCCGCGCTGCATCTCTACGGTAAGGCCGAGGTCAAGCCGGGCCGCAAGATGGGGCACGTGAACCGGATCCGTGCGTAACCGTCACCACGCGACCGGATCGCCACGCCAATCAAAGAACCCGCCGCTGTCCGCGACACTCAAACCATCCAGAACGGCCAGCAGGTGGTGCGCCGCAGCCTGGGGTGTCACGGCGGGATGGCGACCCAGATAGCGGCGGGTCAGCGCGCTCTCAACGGTGCCGGGATGCAGCGCGACGCAAATCGCCTGCGCATGGCTTCGCCCCAATTCGATTGCGGCACTTCGGATGATCTGGTTCAACCCCGCCTTCGCCGCGCGGTAGCTGACCCATCCGCCCAGGCGATTGTCCCCGATCGAGCCAATCCGCGCAGAGAGCGTCGCCACCACCGCGCGCCTGTCGCGCGCCAGCAGGTGCGCCGTATGACGCATCACCAACGCAGGCCCGATTGCGTTTAACAGATATTGCGCGGCCATCGCCTCCACCGTCAGATCCCGCAAGGATTTTTCCGGAGCGTTTCCGTCGATCTCAAGCGCGCCGGTCGCGATCAGCACGAGGTCAAAATCCCTGCGCGCCTGCCCAAGATGCCGCTCGACCGAGGCCGCGTCCGTAATGTCGAACCCGTCACCTGAGCGTGACAGCCCCTCGACCGACCAGCCACGTCCGCGCAACTCTGTCGCCACAGCTCGGCCGATGGCGCCGCTCTCTCCGATGATCAGAGCTTTTTCCATGTGAGGGGTACGCGCCGCTCGCCGCCCCGGATCACCCAATCCGCCTGACCGGATGTATCCCTCGCGTCCTGCCCGCCACACGCCGCAGTGCGGCATAACTCGTATCTTTCCATCCCGCCTCATCCGCGCTATATCAAAATCATGTTGACCACAGGGCCCATCAGCACGACCCCCGCCTGCGCCTCGCGCGGCGCGGCCCTGCGCCTACTCCTAATCCGCCTCTGAGCGTGCCGGGATGGCGCGACCGCTCAGAGGTATGCCTCATCGCGCCAAGGCTTTAGGATAAAGAGAGAAATTCAATGACACCGACACCAAAACAGGATCACGTCCTGATCTTTGACACGACGCTCCGCGATGGCGAACAAAGCCCGGGCGCCACGATGAGTCACGAGGAAAAGCTTGAGATCGCTGCCATGCTCGACGAGATGGGCGTGGATGTGATCGAGGCAGGCTTCCCGATCGCGTCGGAGGGCGATTTCAACGCTGTCTCCGAGATCGCAAAGAACGCGAAGACCTCTGTGATCTGCGGCCTGAGCCGTGCCAATGCCACGGATATCGACCGCGCATGGGAGGCGATCAAGCACGCACCGCGCGCGCGCATCCATACCTTCATCGGCACCTCGCCCCTGCACCGCGCGATCCCCAACCTCACCATGGATGAGATGGCCGAGCGGATTCACGAGACCGTCACCCATGCGCGCAACCTCACCGATGATGTGCAATGGTCGCCGATGGATTCCACGCGGACGGAACATGACTACCTTTGCCGCGTCGTCGAGATCGCCATCAAGGCCGGGGCGAGCACGATCAACATCCCCGACACGGTCGGCTACACCGCGCCGCGCGAATCCGCGGACCTGATCCGTATGCTGATCGAAAAAGTACCCGGTGTGGACGAGTTCATCTTTGCCACGCATTGTCACAATGACCTCGGCATGGCGACGGCAAATTCGCTCGCGGCGGTCGAAGCCGGTGCGCGCCAGATCGAATGCACGATCAACGGCCTTGGTGAACGCGCTGGCAACACCGCCCTCGAAGAGGTCGTGATGGCCCTCAAGGTGCGCAACGACATCATGCCCTACCAGACCAGAATCGACACCAGCAAGATCATGGGTCTGTCGCGCCGTGTCGCCACCGTTTCGGGCTTTGCCGTGCAGTACAACAAGGCCATCGTCGGCAAGAACGCCTTCCTGCATGAATCCGGCATCCATCAGGACGGCGTGCTCAAGAACGTTGAAACCTTTGAGATCATGAAGCCCGCCGACATCGGTCTGAACGAGGACAACATCGTCCTCGGGAAGCATTCGGGCCGCGCCGCGTTGAAATCGAAGCTCGGCGCCCTTGGTTTCGAACTGGGCCAAAACCAGTTGAACGACATATTCGTGCGGTTCAAGGACCTCGCCGACCGCAAGAAGGAGGTCTACGACGACGACCTTCTCGCCCTCGTCCGGGTGGCCGAAGACACCACCCCGGACCGTCTGGAGTTGAAATCCCTCAAGGTGATCTGCGGAACGGACGGTCAATCCGCCGAGATGACCGTTACCGTGGATGGCACCGAAAAATCGGCAACGACCACGGGCGATGGCCCCGTCGATGCCTCTTTCAATGCGGTCAAGGAGGTCTTTCCCCACGCTGCGAAGCTTGAGCTTTATCAGGTGCATGCGGTCACACAGGGCACGGACGCGCAGGCTACCGTCTCCGTCCGGCTGAACGAAGACGGACGGATTGTCACCGGTTCCAGTGCGGATACCGATACGGTGGTCGCCTCGGTCCGGGCCTATATTCACGCGATCAACCGTCTGCTTGTGCGGCGCGACAAGGTCGGTAGCGGTGCGGACGAGCGTGAAATCAACTACAAGGACGTCGGTTGATGTCAAAATGGCCCGGACCATGGTCCGGGCCTTTTCTTTGGCGGGTAGGATGTGTGGCCGCCTCATCAGCTCCCGAAGGGTCTGTCCGGCGCGAAGGCAGATCCCATGCCAACCGTTCAGGTCATCGCCCAGCTCTCTTGCAGCGATATTGAGCCTGCCGATCCGACCAGCCTGATCAGGTTGCGCGACCTCATACGCCCCCTTGGTGCTTGCGCAGCCCGGCCCTGCCTCACCCGTCGCGAAGGCTTCACTGATCGCTTGCGTGACCGCCCTGCCCCAGGCTCCTGAACATCTCCTCGACCCGCGCCAGCTCCTCCGCCGCACCGAAAGGCGCGTTGACGAGGAACAGGCCCGAGCCGACCATGCGATGCCCCACGCGCACCGGGGGGAACGCGACCTCATGGCGCAACGCTCCGGGCAGCCCCGCCGCCTCGAGCGCGCGCAGCATGGGACGGTGCGGCGCATCCTGCAAAATCGGATACCACAGCATCACGATCCCGACGTTCCACATGCGGTTCACCTTGGCGATGAACCTCGGCAAGGTCTCGTAATCCGTCTTGATCTCGTAACTCGGGTCGATCAACAGCACGCCGCGACGCGGTTCGGGCGGACAAATCGACAGTGCCAGCGCGAACCCGTCGGCCTGATGCACGCGCGCCCGACGCCCAACCGCGCCCCGCAGGGCGGCATGTTCTTGCGGATGCAGCTCAGCAAGGTGGATCCTATCGTCCTCGCGCAACAACTCCGCAGCGATGAGCGGCGAACCGGGGTAGCTGTCCCGCCCCATGCGCGCGCGCTTCGCCTCGACCACTTGCCGATAGGGGTGATCGGGCGCAAAACCGGCCAGCATGCGTGCGACACCCGCAGCGGATTCGCCAGTTTTGAGGGCCTCCGCCGCGTCCAGCTGGTATCCACCGCGTCCGGCGTGTGTCTCGATGTAACTCAGCGGCTTGGCCTTGTCGGTCAGGCGGGCCAGCATCCAGGAGAGGAACGCATGTTTGTGAACATCCGCGGTATTGCCTGCATGATAGATATGTTGATATGACAGCATGGCCCTGACTAACGCCCTGTGCCCTTGCGGGCAACGGCACGCGCAAGCAGAATGGCGCTGATTTCGCAGGGCTAGCACTTTCGCCTGAGCAAGAGCGTCGCTACAAGGGCGAACAGCCCGGCTCTGCACGAGTCGCGGGCCGAGAGAGTATTTTGCAGGGTAACGGAAGATATGTCATTTTGGGATAAGGTGCCGGGGCTGTTTTCCTCGGACATGGCGATCGACCTCGGGACAGCGAACACGCTTGTCTACGTCAAAGGCAAGGGCGTCGTCCTGTCGGAGCCGTCCGTTGTGGCCTATCACGTCAAGGACGGCATCAAGAAGGTTCTCGCCGTCGGCGAAGATGCCAAGCTGATGCTCGGCCGCACACCCGGCACGATCGAGGCGATCCGCCCGATGCGCGAAGGCGTCATCGCGGATTTCGACGTGGCCGAGGAAATGATCAAACATTTCATTCGCAAGGTGCACAAACGCTCCACCTTCTCCAAGCCCAAGATCATTGTCTGTGTCCCCCACGGGGCCACCCCGGTTGAGAAACGCGCGATCCGTCAGTCGGTTCTGTCAGCGGGCGCGCGTCGCGCCGGTTTGATCGCCGAGCCTATTGCCGCGGCCATCGGCGCCGGCATGCCCATCACCGACCCGACCGGCAACATGGTTGTCGATATCGGCGGCGGCACGACCGAAGTCGCGGTTCTGTCCCTCGGCGATATCGTTTATGCCCGATCCGTTCGCGTCGGCGGGGATCGCATGGACGAGGCGATCATCAGCTACCTGCGTCGCCAGCAGAACCTGCTGGTCGGTGAATCCACCGCCGAGCGGATCAAGACCACTATCGGCACCGCGCGCATGCCCGATGACGGGCGCGGCACCTCGCTGCACGTCCGGGGCCGCGACCTGCTGAACGGTGTTCCGAAAGAGACCGAGATCACCCAGGCACAGGTCGCTGAGGCGCTCTCCGAACCCGTCCAGCAAATCTGCGAAGCGGTGATGACCGCGCTTGAGGCGACCCCGCCGGATCTCGCCGCCGACATCGTTGATCGCGGCGTGATGCTGACCGGAGGCGGCGCGCTGCTCGGTGATCTCGATCTGGCCTTGCGCGAACAGACCGGGCTGGCGGTCTCCATCGCGGATGAAAGCCTGAACTGCGTCGCCCTCGGCACCGGCAAGGCGCTGGAGTTCGAAAAACTGCTGCGCCACGCGATTGACTACGATAGCTGATCTACCCACCCTTCATCGCTAAAAGGGGCCAACTTGGCACAGGATCGCAGACAAGAGGCCGATTACCTCACCCCGCTGCGCCGGCTTCTGGGCAGCGTCCTCATTCTGGCGCTCTTCGGGCTATTCCTGTTCTGGCGGATCGACAGCCCGCGCGTCGAACGGTTCCGCGCGCAGGTCGTCGATCAGGTGGTGCCCTCATTCGACTGGGCTATGGCGCCTGTGGACGGGACCCTGAACATCCTTCGGGATTTTCAGAGCTACACGCGCATCCATAAGCAAAATCAAGAGCTTCGGCGCGAATTGCAGCAGATGAAGGCCTGGAAAGAGGCCGCGCTGCAACTGGAGCAGGAGAACGCCCGACTGCTCGATCTGAACAAGGTCCGGCTGGATCCCCGCCTCACCCATGTAACGGGCGTCGTCATGGCCGACAGCGGCTCGCCCTTCCGCCAGTCCCTGCTGCTGAACGTCGGGGCGCGCGACGGGATCGTGGACGGCTGGGCGACGATGGACGGGATCGGGCTGGTCGGGCGCATCTCGGGCGTGGGAAGCAAGACCGCGCGTGTGCTCTTGCTCACCGATTCCTCATCCCGCTTGCCGGTGACGATCCAGCCCTCGGGGCAACGCGCGCTGATCGAGGGCGACAATTCCGCCGCGCCACCAATCGAATTCCTCGAAGCGCCAGAATTGGTGCGTCCCGGCGACCGCATCATTTCCTCCGGCGATGGCGGCGTCTTTCCCGCCGGCCTTTTGGTTGGCCGGGTCGCGCAGGATCCCGGTGGACGGCTGCGGGTGCGACTGGCGGCGGATTTCGAACGGCTGGAATACCTGCGGGTCCTGCGTCACCTTGGCACCGAGACCATTCAGGACCCCGGCACGCTGATCGAACCCCGACTGAATGGCGAGGAGAAAACCGGCGTTGACCTCAGCACGCGGGAGGGTGTCGATGGCTGAACACGCGGCTGCCTCCCCGGCCCGGATCTGGTCGATGCGCGCCATCTACGTCGTGATCTCGCTCGGCATCCTGCTGCTCGAACTTCTGCCGCAGCAAACCATGCCACGGACCTTTGCCGGACCGGACATGATCCTGCTGTTGACCTTCACCTTTGCCTTGCGGCGTCCTGAATTCATCCCATCTGGCATCGTCGCGATGGTGATGGTGCTCGCGGATTTGTTGCTTCAACGCCCGCCCGGTTTAATGGCAGCACTGACGGTTCTGGCCTCGCAGACCCTGCGCAACCGCTCGGACGGGGTGCGCACCCTGCCCTTCACCGTGGAATGGTTGACTGCCGCGCTGGCGCTTTGCGGCGTGCTGATCGGTTACCGGATCATCCTCGCGATCTTCGTCGTGCCGCAAGCCCCGGCGTTGCTGGTGCTGTCGCAATTGTTTTCCACCGCACTGGCCTATCCGCTGATGGTGCTGGGCTGCGCTGTGCTCTTTGGCGTGCGCCGCGTGGCACCGGGTGAGGTCGATACATTGGGACACCGCATATGAAACGTCCGAACAAGGATACAGCCGCGGGTGCACGCAAGCTGAACCGCCGCACGCTGATCATCGGCGGCGCGCAGGCGGGTTTCATGGGACTTCTGGCGCTTCGCATGCGCTACATGCAGGTCGAAGAAGCCGACAAGTTCCGCCTGCTGGCCGAAGAGAACCGCGTCAACATTCGCCTTATTCCGCCCGCACGCGGCGAAATCTTTGACCGCAACGGCGCGGCCATCGCCGTCAACAACCCCGCCTACCGGATCACCCTGACGCGTGAGGACGCGGACGATGTCGACACGATCATGCAGCGCCTCGGCTCTCTCCTGTCGCTCAATGACGAAGAAATGGAGCGCGTCACCACCGAGTTGAAGCGCACCCAGCCATTCTTTCCCGTGACCGTCGCGGATCAGGTGCAATGGTCCGATGTCACGCAGATCGCCGTCAACGCCCCCGCCCTGCCCGGTGTCACCCCCGAGGTCGGGCTGACCCGGACCTATCCGCAGGCCGCTGATTATGCACATGTGGTCGGCTACGTCGGCCCTGTCTCGGACTACGATCTGGCCAAGATCGACGCCCCCGACCAATTGCTGCTGATCCCCCGCTTTCAGATCGGCAAGGTCGGTCTGGAAGCCAAGATGGAGGACGCTCTGCGCGGCAAGGCCGGTGCGCGCCGGGTTGAGGTCAACCATGTCGGGCGCGAGATGCGCGAGCTGGACCGCCGCGCAGGGGTTCAGGGCGAAGACCTGCAACTGACCATCGACAACAAGCTGCAAACCTACGTTCAGGCGCGACTGGAAGGCGAAAGCGCAGCCGCCGTCGTGATGGACGTAACCTCGGGCGACATGCTCGCGATCGGCTCCGCGCCCTCGTTCGATCCCAACCTCTTTGTGCGGGGCATCTCCGTCAGCGACTATCGCGCCCTGACCGAGAACAAGTATCGCCCGCTCGCCGCGAAATCCGTGCAAGGCATCTACCCGCCCGGCTCGACCTTCAAGATGGTGGTCGCCCTCGCCGGGTTGGAAGCGGGGATCATCGGCCCTGAGGACACGTTCTACTGCGGCGGGCACCTCGAAGTTTCGGGGCGACGCTTTCACTGCTGGAAACGCGCCGGGCATGGTCACGTCAACCTTGAGAAATCCCTCCGGGAAAGCTGTGACGTCTTTTACTACGAACTCGCCCTGGAACTCGGGATCGAGAACATTTCCAACATGGCGCAGAGGCTCGGCTTGGGTGAACCTGTCGACCTGCCGATGTCGGCCGTTGCCTCCGGGCTTGCCCCGACCAAGGCGTGGAAACGCTCCGCGCGCGGCGAAGACTGGGTGATCGGCGATACCGTGAACTCGGCCATCGGACAGGGCTATGTGCTCGCCTCCCCGCTGCAATTGGCGTTGATGACGGCGCGCATCGCGTCGGGCAACGCTGTCACGCCGCGGCTCGTCAAAAAGGTTAACGGAATCGAACAGCCCAGCGGCGCGGGCCCGAGCCTCGGGTTGAACGAAAACCACCTCCGTCAGGTGCGCAAGGCAATGTTCGCCGTGTCCAACAGCCGTCAAGGCACCGCTTACCGCAGTCGGATCATCGCTGAAGACATGCGCATGGCCGGCAAGACCGGCACCAGTCAGGTCCGCAACATCACCGCCAAGGAACGCGCGGCGGGTGTCAGATCGAACGCCGACCTGCCCTGGGAACGGCGCGATCACGCCTTGTTCGTGGATTTCGCGCCCTATGATAATCCCCGGATCGCTGTGGCAGTGGTCGTCGAACACGGCGGCGGCGGCTCGACAGTGGCGGCCCCAATCGCGCGCGACGTCACCTTGCAGGCTCTCTATAACGGCGAACCGCCGCTGGAGGCCTATCCGCAAAAGGACCGTGGACGGATCAAGGAACAGCAAAAGCGACTGCGAGAATACCGGCCCGACGCCCCGCCCGATGCCAAGAGCCGCGCATGAGCTTTCTCGAATACAACGTCAAGACGACCCCGAGCGGTATCCGCAAGGTGCTGTTCCTGAACTGGCCGCTGATCCTGTTGCTGACGGCGGTGGCGAGCTTTGGGTTTCTCATGTTGTATTCGGTCGCCGGCGGGTCCCTGGAGCCCTGGGCGGAACCACAGATGAAGCGGTTCGTTCTGGGTCTCGTGGTCATGGTCTGCCTTGCGATGGTGCCTATCTGGCTGTGGCGGAACCTTTCGGTCGTCGCCTTTCTCGGCTCTCTCGTTCTGCTGCTGGCGGTGGAGTTCTTTGGTGCGGTCGGGATGGGCGCGCAGCGCTGGATCGATCTCGGCTTCATGCGGTTGCAGCCCTCCGAGCTGACCAAGATCACGCTGGTCATGGTGCTGGCCGCCTATTATGACGCCCTGCCGCTGAACAAGACGTCGCGGCCCATCTGGGTGATCCTGCCCGTGCTGGTGATCCTGCTGCCGACCTACCTCGTGCTGCGCCAGCCCGACCTCGGCACGGCGCTGCTGCTGATGATCGGCGGCGGCGGCGTCATGTTCATCGCCGGCGTGCACTGGGCCTATTTCGTCGCCGTGCTGACGACCGGGATCGCGACGGTCACGGCGGTATTCAAATCGCGCGGCACGGATTGGCAGTTGATCAAGGATTACCAGTTCCGGCGCATCGACACCTTCCTCGATCCCTCCAACGATCCCCTTGGCGCCGGGTATCACATCACGCAGGCCAAAATCGCCCTCGGCTCCGGCGGCTGGACCGGGCGGGGCTTCATGCAGGGAACGCAATCGCGGCTGAACTTCCTGCCCGAAAAACACACGGATTTCATCTTTACCACACTGGCAGAGGAATTCGGTTTTATCGGAGCCTTCTCGCTGCTGGCGCTCTATGCGCTGATCATCGTGTTCTGCATCTCCTCCGCGTTGGCGAACAAGGATCGCTTTGCCTCCATCCTGACGCTGGGCATCGCGATAACGTTCTTTTTGTTCTTCGCGGTCAATATGTCGATGGTCATGGGGCTCGCACCGGTGGTCGGGGTGCCGCTGCCGCTGGTCTCCTACGGCGGCTCTGCCATGCTGGTTCTGATGGCTGCCTTTGGCCTGGTGCAAAGCGCCCATATCCACAGACCGCGATAGATGAGCATAAAGGTTCTCTTCGCCGCCAGCGATACCGACTGGCAGGCGTATCGGACGTCCCTGCGCACCGCCCTCGACGACGCTGGGCTGGACGCGACACTTGCCCGCGACCTGCCGCCCGATGAGGTCGACTATATCGTCTATGCGCCGAGCGGTGGCCTGCGCGATTTCACACCCTACACCCGCTGCAAAGCGGTGATGAGCCTTTGGGCGGGGGTCGAGACCATCGTTTGCAACGAAACGCTAACCATGCCACTGACACGGATGGTCGACCCCGGCCTCACCGAAGGCATGGTGGAATGGGTGACGGGTCATGTGCTGCGCCTGCACCTCAACATCGATCACGCGCTGGCGCGGCAGGATGGCCGCTGGGATCGCCACGTGCCGCCCTTGGCCCGCGACCGCCCGGTGACGATCCTCGGGTTGGGTAAATTGGGGCATGCCTGCGCTAAGGCACTGAGCGCGCTTAACTTTCCGGTCAGCGGATGGAGCCGCAGCGCCAAGGACATTCCCGACGTCCGCACCTATGCGGGGCCCGAGGGGCTACGCGCGGCGCTGTCGAGCGCAGAGATCCTCGTCCTGCTCCTGCCCGACACGCCCGAAACGGTCGACATCCTCGACGCCGATGCACTCGCCACGCTGCCAAAGGGCGCGATGATCATCAACCCCGGACGAGGGCCGCTGATCGATGACGAGGCCTTGCTGGACGCGCTGGATCGCGGTCACATCTCTCAGGCGACGCTGGACGTCTTTCGCATCGAACCACTGCCGGTAGAGCACCCGTTCTGGGCGCATCCCAAGGTCACGGTGACACCGCATATCGCGTCTGAAACCCGCCCCGTCTCGGCCGCACGAGTGATTGCGGAGAACATGCGCAACTGCGAAATGGGTCTGCCGTTGGAACATCTGGTGGACCGCGGCAATGGGTACTGAGGCGGAGGGCGTTTCAGGGCGCGGGCCTGTCTGGAGGTGCGTGCGGCCAATGCAGGATGCCTCCGGCGGGAGTATTTTGCACGAGATGAAGTCTGGAACGCCCTGCACGGAAAGCGTGACGGTGCGGCGGTTCAGGTGCCCCGAAGATCGCGCGCCGGGTAGCGGGCCGCGATGTCACGCGCGATGCGACAATCTTTACCGTCGAGAGGTGTGCGCGCCTCAGCCAAGGACGATCGAAATCGCAAGCGAAAGGCCCAGAGCATCAGGTCATCGAGCGCATCGACATCCTCGGGGCGTCGATAGCCAATCCGTGCGAGGTCCGCGTGAAACTGTTCGCGATCCACCGGCGCTGCACCACCGTCCTCGGGCCAGACGGCGAGCCCTTTGCGCGCCAGCCGTCGCCAGTCAAAGCGCGGGCCGGGGTCGGATTTACGGTGCGGAGCCATGTCCGAATGCCCGATCACCCGTTCAGGCGGAATCGACCACCGCGCGAGGATACCAGGCAATAGCGCCTCCAATGTTCTCATCTGCGGCTCTGGATAGGGATGCAACGCGGTGTTTGCCAGCTCGATCCCGATGGAGTGCGAGTTGACTTCACCGACATCGCCCCAGGCTCCCTGCCCTGCGTGCCAGCCCCGGTCGATCTCGTCCACCATCTGCCACAAGCGCCCGGATTCAGAGATCAGATAGTGACAAGAGACGGGCGGCAAGCCGACCGGTGGATCGGGGCTGCATAAACGCTCCAGCGCGGCTTCGGCAGTCAGCATCGCGGTGTGGTGGATGACCACCATATCAGGATCGCCACCATGGCGGCGGTGGTTGACGTTAGGCGATGGATGCCAGCAGGCGTCGGGATGTCGAAAGCCCGTCGGGGCCATTGTCAGCCGCCCGCCGCCTTGCGGAAGGGACGCGGGTCCCAGTCACAGGCATAGCCGTCGCCGTCCGGATCCAACCCCTTGCGATCACGATCGGGGCCGCCTCCCTCCAGAAACGCCCGCTGCGCCAGATCGGGCGACGGAAAAGCGGCGCAACTGCGCTGATATCGCCCCTCGCTCGACAGCAGACTGGTGCGTCGATACTGCGGCTGACCGACCGAATGCGTCGTCTGCAAGGCATAGGCCACGATGTTCGGCCCGGTGTCCGTGCGTGACGGCAGCGCCTCGGGCTGGATCTGGGTGTAATTCGCGCGGTTCTGCGCGATCAGCGCCTTGTCGTCCGCGATGGAGCGCTGCTCGCCCACGGCGTCGAAATCGTTCTCACGGCTCAACCCGGCAGAGTTGACAGCGACGGGCGGCGGGTTCGAAGGGCTCGCGTTGACCGTACCTGCACCGCTGGTCCCGTTGGCGGAGTTCAGCGCTGCACGGGTCTGTGCGGCGATATCCGCACCCTCGCCAGTGGTATTGCCCGCGCCACCGATCCCGCCTGAAGGCGACAGGGGTTCAGACGACACCGCGCTGGCCGCCGGCAGGCCGGAGGCAGCACCGGCCTGACCGGAAAGCTGCGCCTCCCGCTGGCGTTGGTATTCGCTGTAATCGCCAAATCCGACACCCGCGCCGCTGTCGGGAACGTCGGGCTGGCAGGCGGCGAGCCCGGTCATCGTCAGGGCGAAAAGGCCCAACCGCACGTGCTGTTTCGTCATCATCATTGCGCTATCACCCACTGCTCACGCGCTGGACAAGTCCGACGCTTTGCCCCGCGTTTACCACCATTTCACCGGTTTCGCCACAAAGCCCGCAGCAGTTTCCAGTGCATAAGCCGTATTCAGCAAATCCGCCTCCTCCCAGGGACGCCCGATCAACTGCAGGCCCAGTGGCAACCCCTGATGGTCGAGGCCAGCCGGGACGGATATGCCCGGCAATCCGGCAAGGTTCACCGTGACGGTAAAGACATCGTTGAGGTACATCTGAACCGGATCGGCGCTCTTCATCTCGCCCAGACCAAAGGCGGCAGAGGGCGTCGCGGGCGTCAGCACCGCATCGACCCCCTGGGCAAAGACGTCATCAAAGTCCTGCTTGATCAATGTCCTGACCCGCCGCGCCCGGTTGTAATAGGCGTCATAGAACCCGGCAGAGAGAACGTAGGTCCCGATCATCACGCGGCGCTGAACCTCTGCGCCAAAGCCCTCGGCACGGGTCTTTTCATACATCTCCGTGATGCCATCGCCGCTGCCCAGTGTCGCGCGATGCCCGTAGCGCACCCCGTCATACCGCGCGAGGTTCGAGGATGCCTCCGCCGGTGCGATAACGTAATAGGCCGCCAGGGCGTATTTCGTATGCGGCAAGGAGATGTCGACAATCTTGGCCCCGGCATCACG
This sequence comes from Pseudooceanicola sp., assembly GCA_002709085.1. Taxonomy (GTDB): domain Bacteria; phylum Pseudomonadota; class Alphaproteobacteria; order Rhodobacterales; family Rhodobacteraceae; genus Pseudooceanicola. Next base: position 34,074 of record PAPR01000050.1, read on the forward strand.
CAGCATGTCCTTGCCCTGGCTCCACAGCGCCTCGATCTCCTCGGGAATACCCTCCATGTGGTATTCCTTGGGGATGCCGATGGTCTTGCCGCGGATGTCACCGCTCAGCGCCGCCTCGAAATCCGGCACTGCCAGATCGACCGAGGTGCTGTCGCGCGGATCATGCGAACACATTGCGCCCAGCATGATCGCCGCGTCGCGCACGTCCTTCGTCATTGGTCCCGCCTGATCGAGTGAGGAGGCAAAGGCGATGGTGCCCCAACGCGAGCACCGCCCGTAGGTCGGTTTGATTCCGGTGATGCCGGTGAAGGCCGCGGGCTGGCGGATCGACCCGCCGGTGTCGGTGCCGGTCGCCGCCAGGCAAAGGTCCGCGGCCACCGCCGCGGCCGAGCCGCCCGAAGACCCGCCCGGTGTCAGCGCCGCCTTGTCATCGCGACGGCGCCAGGGGTTTACAGCATTGCCGTAAACTGAAGTCTCATTGGAGGAACCCATTGCAAATTCGTCCATGTTCAGCTTGCCCAGCATCACCGCCCCGGCGTCGATCAGGTTCTGGCTGACGGCGGATTCATACTGCGGCTGAAACCCCTCAAGGATACGGCTCGCCGCTTGGGAGGCGACGCCCTCAGTACAAAACAAATCCTTGATCCCAATCGGGATGCCGCACATCGCGGGCGCATCGCCTGCCTTGATCCGGGCATCGGCAGCCGCCGCGCGGTCCCGCGCGATCTCGGGCGTCTTGTGTACAAAGGCATTCAACCCATCGGCGCCGTCAATCGCGCTCAGGCAGGCCTCAGTCAGCTCAACGCTGGTCATATCGCCCTTGCGCAGCGCGTCGCGCGCGCCTGCGATGGTCAGTTTGCTCAGATCACTCATTCCACCACCTTCGGCACGGCAAAGAACCCCTCGCGGGCATCCGGCGCATTGGCCAAAACCTTGTCCTGCTGGCTGCCGTCAGTGACCACGTCCTCACGCCGCTTCAGGCGCATCGGCGTGACGCTGGTCATCGGCTCCACACCCTCGACGTCAACTTCGCTCAGCTGGTCGATAAAGCCGAGGATGGTGTTGAATTCCTGCGCCAGCACAGGCAGATCAGCCGGCTCGACCTTGATCCGGGCCAGCTTTGCCACGCGCGCGGCGGTGCCTTCGTCGATGGACATGCACTCTCCCCTTTTGTTCGGGACTTCTTTAATCCGGGCCGGTTTATCGCCCCCCGTCGCCCCCCGCAAGGTGGCGGCGCAAAACCTCGATCATCCAGCCGAGCAATGCGGCGTTCAGCAGATGCCAGAGGTAATGCGTGCCACCCGGCCAGCGTGCGCACATGGGTTGGTCAAGCGAGCGGAACAGGATCGAAAGAGCAAGCAATCCGGCCCCGACGGCGAGGCCACGCGCGACCTGCCGCATCCGCCCCCACAAGGCAACCGAATAGGCGGCGATCAACACGGGCACCGGCGCATAGCCTGCCGAACCGGCAAGCCCCGGCAGCATCGCGAACAGTGGCACCGTCAGCGCTGCATAAGGCACGAACAGCGCGGTCCCCAGCGCCGCCCAGCCTTGCCGCAGACCCCAGAAATAGCGATTGGCGAAATAGATATAAGTCAGGATAAAAACCAGGATCGGCAGCACATCCGCCACCCCTGCCCAGCGGGTGGCAAAGGTGTGAAACAGCCCTGATCCGACGCCAATCACGCCCAGGATAACGGCGAGGATGCGTGCTGGCCGATGATTGGGCGCGATCTGGCCCGCCCTTCGCCACATGATCAGCGCGACGATAAGAAACGCAAGGTTGCTCAGCGCGTTCCACGGCTCCGCCCAGAAACTCGGATCAAGTCGTTCACAATATCCGTCGACGGCCTCGGTCCAACTCATATCGGTTTCCCTTGCTGCTCGTCCCCGATAGGCTTGCGCGATAAACTCAGGAGACACACATGAAAATCATCTGGCTTGGCCATTCCGGCTTCCGCATTGAAATCGGCGATCAGGTTCTGCTGATCGACCCCTTCCTGACCGGCAACCCCACCTTCCCCGACGACAGGAAAGAAGAGGCGAGCCGCGGCGTCACGAATATCCTTGTTTCGCATGGTCACGGCGACCACCTGGCCGATGTGGCCGAAATCGCGTCCCAGACCGGCACGCCCGTGCACGGCATGGTCGAATTGATGGGCTGGCTCGACGCCCAGGGGGTCAAGGACACGAACGGTTTCAACAAGGGCGGCACCATCACTCTCGGCGACGTCAAGGTGACGATGGTGCACGCGACGCATTCCTCCTCCACCCCCGATGGCGCCTACGCGGGCGGCGAATCCGGTTTCATGATCGAGGGCGAAGGCCGCACGATCTATTTCACCGGCGACACCGATGTCATGGCGGACATGAAGGTTTTCAACGACTTGCACGCCCCGGACATCGGCCTGCTGTGCTGTGGCGGTTACTACACCATGGATATGCGCCGCGCCGCCTATGCCGCCAAGACGTTCTTTAACTTCAACACCATCATTCCCTGCCATTACAAGACCTTCCCGGTCCTCGCCCAATCCGCGCAGGAATTGATCGACGCCCTGCCCGACACCAAGGTGATCGAGCCCGAGGTCCTGACGGCAATCGAGCTCTGAGCTTCATCTCGTCACAAATACTCCGGGGTCCGGGGCAGCGCCCCGGTCCCGATCTCTGAGCCCTTGCGCCCCTCAGGCCGCCAGCCCGCGCCCTTTCAACAGCGCCTCGACACCTGGCAACCGGCCCCGGAAGCGGGTGTAAAGGTCCGCCGCCTCCACCGATCCGCCCTTGGAGAGGATGTTATCCTCCAGCGACTTTGCGATGGCGGGATCAAAGGCGCCGCCGGCCTCCTCGAATGCGGCAAAGGCGTCGGCATCCATGACCTCGGACCACATGTAGCTGTAGTAGCCCGAGGAATAGCCATCACCCGAAAAGACATGCGCGAATTGCGGCGTGGCGTGGCGCATCGCAATGGCCGAGGGCATGCCAAGCTCATTCAGCACCGCCGCTTGCTTGGCCATCGGATCGGGTGTCGGCGCGCTGTCGTGAAACTCCAGATCGACGAGGGCGGAGGCGATATATTCCACCGTCTGGAAGCCCATGTCGTAGGTCGCCGCGCCAAGAACCTTGTCGAGCATCGCCTTGGGCATCGCTTTGCCGGTGTCGACATGCAGCGCGAATTTCTCAAGCACTTCGGGCACTTCGAGCCAGTGTTCGAACAGCTGGCTGGGCAGTTCGACGAAATCCCGCGCGACCGAGGTGCCCGAGACGCCTTCCCAGCGCACATCCGACAGCATCTGGTGCAGCGCATGTCCAAACTCGTGAAAAAGAGTGCGCGCGTCGTCGTAAGAGAGCAACGCCGCCCGCTCCTTCGGCGGCTTGGCAAAGTTGCAGACGTTCACCACCACCGGCGCTTGCGAGCGTGGCCGCACCGCCTGACTGCGGATCGCCGAACACCACGCACCGGAACGCTTGGTGCCGCGCGCGAAATAATCACCGACGAAGACCGCGACATGCGCGCCGTCCCGTGTGACCTCCCAGGTCCGGACGTCGGGATGATAGGTCGGCACTGTAACCTCCCTGAACTCCAGCCCGAACAGACGGTTGGCGCAGTCGAATGCCGCCGCGATCATGTTCTCCAACTGGAAGTACGGCTTGATCGCCGCCTCATCCAGATCGTGCTCCGCCCGACGCCGCTTGTCCGAATAATAGCGCCAGTCCCAGCCTTCGATCGGCCCGTTGACACCGTCTTTCGCCGCCATGGCCGACAGCACGTCCTGATCCGCCAGCGCCTGCGCCTTGGCCGGTTCCCAGACCTGCAACAACAGGTTGCGCACCGCCTCGGGCGTGCCGGCCATCTCCGTCTCCAGCTTGTATTGGGCGAAATTCCCATACCCCAGCAGCTCCGCGCGCTCCTGCCGCAAGGCGAGGACCTCCGCCGCGATGGCGCGGTTGTCCGTCTCACCCCCAAAGGCGCCGCGTGCAGTCCAGGCCTTCCACGCCGTTTCACGCAACTCGCGCCGGGGCGAAAATTGCAAGAATGGCACGATCAGCGAGCGTGAGAGCGTCACGACCGGCCCGTCCCGCCCCATTTCCGTCCCCGCGGCACGGGCGGCATCGATCAGGAAGTCCGGCAGGCCTTCGAGGTCCTCCTCCGTCAACTCCATAACCCAGTCGCTCTCGTCCTTCAGCAGGTTCTGCGTGAATGCGGTGCCCAGCACGGCGAGCCGTTCCTTGATGGCCTTCATCCGCTCGGCTTCTTCACCGCTCAAGGCGGCCCCGGCACGGACATAGCCGCGATGGACGAGGAACAACTGGCGCGCATCTTGCGCATCGAGGTTCAGCGTATCACGCCTGTCCCACACGGATTTCACCTTCGCAAAAAGAGCGGGATTGGCGGATATATCGGCGAAATGCTTCGCGAGCTTGGGTGAAAATGCGCGCTGCAATTCCTGACGTCGCGGGGTCGCATCCGCGCCGGCCACGGCGAAGAAGGCCGATAGCACCTTGTCCAGCGCCTCCCCCGAGGCTTCGAGCGCCGCGATGGTGTTTTCGAAATCCGGTTCGGCCTCATTGGCGACGATGGCGGCGATTTCTTCGCTGTGCCGGTCCAGCGCGATGTCCAGCGCCGGCGGATAATCATCGTCCGAGATTGCGTCGAACGGCGGCAGATCAAAGGGCGTGTCCCAGTCGGCGAGTAGCGGGTTGGTCATGAAAGCTCTCCTTTGAGAACAAACCTAAGCCCTGCCCGTCCCCGTCGCCAGCCCCGCCCCGTGACAAACCGGGCAATCCGCGCGCGGCGTCACGCGGATCTTGCGCGTCTCACCCCAAAGGCCGTCGTAAATCATCATCTCTCCGCGCAGGACCGCCCCCGCACCGGTGATCAGCTTCACCGCCTCCAACGCCATCATCGACCCGACGACCCCCGGCAATGGGCCGATCACCCCCGCCTCGGCGCAGGAGGGCGCCAGCTCCGGCGCTGGTGGCGTCGGAAAGACACAGGCGTAGCACGGTCCCCCGTTCGCGGGATCAAACACACTGACCTGCCCCTCCCATTGGGTCAGCGCGCCAGAGGTCATCGGCTTGCCCGCGGCCACCGCCGTCCGATTCGCCAAGTATCGGGTCTCAAAGCTGTCGGTCCCGTCCAGGATCAGGTCATAGTCATCGAATAGATCCTTTGCATCTACCTCGGTCAGCCTCCGGCTATAGGGCCTGATCGTGATGAAAGGATTAATGGTCGTCATTTTATCCGCTGCCGAATGCACCTTTGCGCGCCCGATATCCGGATCGCCGTGGATCACCTGCCGATGCAGATTCGTCGCATCCACCGTGTCGTCATCGATAACCCCGATGGTCCCAACGCCCGCCGCCGCGAGGTACATCAAGGCCGGTGAACCGAGCCCGCCCGCACCGATCACCAGCACGCGTGCTCGTTTCAGCCTGGCCTGCCCTGGTCCGCCAACCTCGCGCAATATAATGTGGCGCGCGTAACGCCGTAGCTCGGCGTCACGGAACAAGGCCTCCTGCGGTGCGTCACCCTCCAAAGCCCCACGCGCACGCGACTTCAAAAACCCAAGCGCCATCCGGTAGACCGCCACAACCGCCACGAGGCCACCCAGCAACACCCACCCCGCCGCCGTCCCCCCCGTCGCGGCGCGCAGCGGATGCCCCTCAGGCAGCGCAAGATGGGCCAATACCACAGCAAGCCAAAGCAAACCGATGCCGACCCAGCGCAACCGGTGCGGTAGCCCGACAAAAATCCCAATGCCCCAAATGGCGGCAGCAAGGCCGAGGACCAGCGCCATCAGCCCCGCCCGGTGGAGCCGAAACCGCCCGCGCCACGCCCTGTGCCCGCCACAGCGTCCACCTCCGCGAAATCGGCCCGCAGCGCCGGCGCCACCACCATCTGGGCAATCCGCTCCCCATGCGCGAGGGTGACGTCCTCCGCCCCGTGGTTGATGAGGATCACCCCGATCGGGCCGCGATAGTCGCTGTCGATGGTGCCCGGGGCATTCACCAGCGTCACGCCATGTTTCAGCGCGAGGCCCGAACGCGGACGGATCTGCACCTCGAACCCCGGCGGAATCGCCATGCGCAACCCGGTCGGCGCCAGCGCGCGCGCACCGGGCAGCAGCGTCATGGTCCCGCGATCGGGCAGGTTTGCGCGTATGTCCGCGCCCGCCGCGCCCTCGGTGGCATAGGTGGGCAAGCCGACGTCACGGTCCGCCCCCTCCTCCCAGGTGATCGCGATCTCAACCACCTTGGCCAAGCCCGAGCGTCGTTGCGATGCGCTCCACCAGGCGATCCGCCACCGCCTGCTTGCCCATGCGGGGCCATTCCTCCGCCCCGCTGTCGGAAATCAGTACGACCGCATTTTCGTCCCCGCCCATGATTCCCGTCTCGGGTGAGACGTCATTCGCCACGATCCAGTCACACCCCTTACGGCTGCGCTTGGCCGTGGCATGGGCGACCACGTCGTCGGTTTCCGCAGCAAATCCGACCACCAGCCCCGGTCGCCCTTCACCCATCTGCGCGACGGTCGCGAGAATGTCGGGGTTCTCTTCGAATTGCAGCACCGGCAGCGCGCCCGCGACCTTCTTGATCTTGGAGCCAGAGGCGCTTTTGACCCGCCAATCCGCCACCGCAGCAGCCATGATCGCGGCATCGACGGGCAGCGCGGAGCGAACCGCGTCAAGCATCTCGACCGCCGATTGCACCTTGATGACCTCCGCCCCCTCGGGCGGCGCCACATCTGCCGGCCCTGTGACAAAGACGACGTCAGCGCCCTGCCGGACCAGAGCCCGCGCAATCGCCGTACCCTGCGCGCCCGATGATCGGTTCGCGATATACCGAACCGGATCAATAGGTTCATGGGTCGGACCAGAGGTCACAAGCACGCGCTTACCCCGCAGCGGACCACCCGTCAGGCGCGCCTCTATCGCCGCGACAATCTCCATCGGCTCAGCCATGCGACCGGGGCCGAATTCGCCACAGGCCATGTCGCCTTCGCCCGGCCCGACAAAGCCGACGCCCTGCCCGCGCAGTTCAGCGAGGTTGCGCTGAACGGACGGGTGTAGCCACATCCGCACGTTCATCGCCGGCGCCATCAGCACCTCGGTATCGGTCGCCATCAAAAGGGTCGATGCCAGATCATTGGCCAGCCCGCCCGCCACCTTGCCGATCAAGTCTGCCGTGGCCGGCGCGACGACGATCAGATCCGCCGAGCGTGACAGTTGTATATGGCCCATCTCGGCCTCTTCGGTCAGGTCGAACAGATCGGTGTGAACCTTGCGCCCTGCCAAGGCCGACACCGACAGTGGCGTGACGAATTCCCCCGCAGCGTGGGTCATCACCGGCACCACCTCCGCACCGCGCTCCCTCAGCCGCCGGATCAGATCCAGCGACTTATAGGCCGCGATTCCGCCGCCGATCATCAGAAGGATTGTCTTGCCCGCCAGCATGGCCGCTCCTCATCCGTAAACGCCGCTGACACTAGGCCGCGCTCTGCCCGGTGACAAGTCACCGACAAGGCGGGGCAAGTCTTTCGCAAATCGCTTCATCTCGTTAAAAATACTCAAAAATGCGCAGGTCCTGTGAGAGATCTGGCATCTGCATGATCCGAGAGAATTGCACTAAAATTCCGGCGGTGAGACAGGGTTTCGCAACCCGACAAGCCCCGCAAGTCTCGTGACGGGACAAGCAAACCCTCCCGCCATGCCGACGTCTTCGATGCATCGCGGTCAGGACAAGATCGGTGTCTGCATCGCCGCCTCGGCCCGCGCGATACACTCGCGCAGTGGCGCCAGACAGTTAGAGGCGATTTCGGCATGCGACATGGCGCTGCGAAAAAACACGATATTCACAGCACCTAATGGCACCAGTCCGCGCCTTACGGGCAGCGCGATGGCGCTGATATTCTCCTCGATCAACCCCGACGAAAACGCGTAGCCGCGCGAATGCACATCCTCGATATAGCGATCAATATTGGCCAGGATCGCGCGGTCCTGCGCATCCAGCGTCGCAATGCGGCGGATCACGTCGAGCATGTGCAGACGATCGGCGGTCTCGAGTGAGCTGAGGTAAGCCAGCCCCAATGCAGAGCGAAGGATCGGTCTCGCCTTGCCGACCAGCCGACGGTGAACGGCCGTTGGACTGTATTTGTGGCTCGACGCCTGGATGACCATGCGTCCCGCCACCGGCGTGGCGAAATCGCTGGGCCATAGTATGGTCTTGGTGAGTTCGGGCAGCATCTGCGACATGATCTGGGTCGCGAAATCCTCGTGACGCACACCGCCGCCCAGTTCGAGGATACGTTCGGCAAGCGTCACCGCCCCGTCCTCGTCACGACGCGTCAGATAGCCCTTCAGCTCCAGCGTATGGATCAACCGGTAGAGGGTTCCGCGGTCAATGCCGGTATAGGTGGCAAGCTCACCTACTTTCGCCCACCCCAGATCGCCCACCGCTTCGAGCAGGTCAAAGGCACGGGTCACCGCGCGGACCTCGC
>PAPR01000051.1 GCA_002709085.1 Pseudooceanicola sp.
AAGCTTGCCTTCGCCCTGCGACAAAAGCTCTACAAAACGCTCGCCTGCGGTCCCGCCGAAAATCTCATCCGCGACCCGGATTTGTGCCGCACGGTCGAGGTCTTCCATTCGCCCGATGATTTCCAGCATCAGATCGGACGGGTCTTCCAGACCACGCTTTAGATCGTCTGCGCCATATCCTATGCGTTTGAACGCCTCGGCTGCGGGACCAGCGCCCGTGACAACAAATTCATCCGCCCGAAGGTTCAGTTCTTTGAACCCATCAACCAAAGCATCCACGCCAATCCGGTTTTGTTCAGCTACGAATTTCCACTCTTGAAAGGCTTGCGTGCCCAGCCCGGACCGCTTGGCCTCGTCCCCAATCTCGGCAATGCCCTGCGTGATTTCGTGCAAGCTCCGCGTCACGCGCACCGCCGCTGTTGTCACCACTCCCACCGCAAGGCCTGCAACCATACCTTTTCCCAGCCCGCCAATTTTGGCAGAGGTCGTCGCCAGAGCGCGATTTATAGCGCTGGTGGATCGCACCATATCCCGCTCCATCGCTTGGGTCGCCGTGTTGGAATTACGCCGCAAGCTTTTGTAGGACCGGGTACCGATCCCTTCGGCCTTCTTCATGCGTTTTTCAAATTCAGTTATCCGCGCCTCTAGCGCCACGATCAGCCGTTCTTCATCTGCCATCTAGGCCACCCACATATCATCTGTGAACCACTCTTGGTTCGTTGTCATACCGCCTTCATCCGAAGCACAGCGGGCCACGGCCATCGCTGCCGCAACCGCCCCGTCGATCTTGTCGCGGCTCTTGCCTTTGTGGAACGCACGGTTCCCGGCGCTGTCCGTTCGCACTTCGATATTGCCGAAATTCCACCGCAGGATCGGGTGTCCGCCGTGCCTGAATCGTCGCCCCACGATTGCCCGTTCCAATTCCTTGACCGCCGGGGCCATCGAAACCCAACCCTGCCGAAACTCCACCGCTGGAAACCCGTCTTCCAAAAGGTTGTTCAACATGTTTCTGGCAAGGTGCGGATCAAAGGCGACCTCACGCACGTTGAACCGCGCGCACAGTTCACGCACCTGGTCCTCCACCGCCCTGAAATCGACCACGTTCCCCTCGGTCGCTAGGATCAGTTCTTTCTCCGCCCAAACCGTGTAAGGCACGCCCGATAAATCTTCCCGCCCTCGGATATTGTCTTCGGGGCAGAAAAACCAAGGATGCACCTGATACCCGTCCGCGCCATCGCGCCAACAGGCAACGATGACCGTCAGGTCCGAATTGCTGGACAGGTCCACCGCCAGCCAACATTCCGCTTGCGAAGCTTCCAGATCATCCAAGTCAACTTCGCCTTGGCCCTCGTCATAGATCGCCATTTCCACGAATGGATCGGTCGCGTGGTCCAACCAGATATTCAGGTTCAATTGGCGAAAGGCTTCACGATCACCAATCCGGCGAGACCCTTCCTTGGCAAGCTGCCGCAACCCTTCGATATCGGGATAACCGTGCCGCAAGCCGGGGTTCACCTTGAACCAAATTTCCTCGTCCTGCCAATCGCAATCCCGATCAGCTTCAAAGAGGACAGGTAGGATCGACGGGTCATCGACCTCCCCACGTGCGACCTTGCGGGCATCATCAACGATATCGTGCGCAATATTTTCTTTGCCCCGGCCCGCTGTGGTCGCGACCACCAAAAGGGAACCGGGCGTCTTCACCAGACCAGACCGCAGAACGTCCCATAGGTCGCGCTTTTTCCAAGCGTGCAATTCATCGGCCAGGACAAAGACAGGCGTGCGCCCGTGTTGCGTGCCCGCGTCGGCTGAAATGGCCTCACAGAAGGAACGCAGCTTTGGATAGGTGATCCGGTTGCGGTAATCCAAGGTGCGCACGTGTGGAGCAATTTTCGGGTGCGCCGTCATCAGCCCCCGCAATTCATCATAGGCAATCCGCGCCTGCTTGCGATCCGATGCCGCCGTGATGACTTCCCCGCCGGGCGTGGCCTCGGGTCCGACCGTGTGCAGGGCTTCCAGAGCCGCCGCAAGGCTGGTTTTCCGGTTGCCCCTCGGGACCAGGATCACCGCTGTTTTGACGATCCGCGTGCCGTCCTCATGGCGCGGGCCATAGATGCGCCGGACAATCCGTTCCTGCCATAGATCAAGCTGGAAAGCCTTGCCGCTCTTTGGGTGCCGCAGCATCCGCAGAAACTTCACAGCGCGTTCCCCGTGCCCCATTGGATCAGCGATATCGGAACCGTCATAAATCCAGTCAGGAAATGTCGAGGGGGTTTTCGTCGTCATCGTCCTCGTCCTCCCTGATTGCCGGGCGGGACCGCGAAACAGGCGTTAGCCCAAGCTCCGCCGCCAGAAGGCGCGCCCGTGTCATGGCGTCCGATTGGATGCCCACCGCCGGGTTGCGTTTCAGCGCCCCATCATAATTCACAATATGGCCGTGCAGTTGCAGGTGCCGATCCATTTCCCGCACCGTGCCAATTGCCAAACAGTAGTTTTCAAGGCTACCCAGATCAGCCACGGAAAGAATGCGCCGTTTGGCAAGGATCGGCATGACCCGTCCCCATTCTGCCGCTGCGTCTGGGGCCATCCAGTCCGGCGATCTCAGATCGGTAATCGCTTCTGGATCGATGCGCATTTCGGGCTTGATACCGCGCATCATTCCAGCCGCTCCGCGCGAAGCTCCAAACCCTTTCGGCGGCCGATTTTCACAATGTCCTTTAGGTTGTAGACCTCCCCGTCAAAGGCGATGCGATCAGCGTTGGAAATATCTGCAAGGTATCGGGTGCGAAAAGCCAGAATTGAGGTATCTACCGCGCCATAATTCTGGATAAACTCTTCTGTGGATTGCTCCACGATTTCGGCCCGCAAGGTCGCGTGATCGGTCCAGTCCTCAACAACACCACCATATTCGTCCACCGTCGAAGTGAACCGCTGCACCGTGATGACATGTGCCATTTTCCCGGCCTTCATGACGTCACCTCTGCAACCAGGACTTCGACCATGACCACGCCATGCGATGTTTCCCCATCGGGGTCGCGCAGGGCGCGGATCGTCGCCACAAAGCAATCCGCCGTGTGATACCCGGCGTCCAAAGCCAAACGCCCCGCGTGGATCGCAGTGCGGATTTCACCACAGATCGCCTTTACCGCGATCAGGTTTGCGTCCCGCTTCCAGACATGCAGGGTATGAAACACCCGCGAATGCGACCGTTCAAAGCTGGTGCCTTCGTCCACCACCTGCGTTTCGCCCAGGACAATTGAAGGCGAAGGGGCTGGACGCTCGTTCCTGTCTAGGATCGCAGCCGCCGGCACCAGGTCCGTAACAGCCGCCGTCGCCACCAACCGCGCCCGGATCGCCTTTTGGACAGTCAGATCAACGCTCATTTGGCCGTGTCCTTTACAGCTTTAGAAATGGCTCGCTTAATGCGGTTTTGCGCTCGCTTCTTGCTGATGCGGAATGCGGGCCAAAAGAAGGGCTGCGCCGGATGAGCGGACGTGCCGTATTCCTGCAAATGTGGATACCGAACCTCGGAGTTTCCGACTGTGATAACCGCCTGATTTTCAGGAACGGTCATGGACCCGCCGGGTTGCGAGTAAGGCGGCGTTGTTTGCAGTGGCCCGGTCACTGCGATGCTGTCTTTTAGATCGCCCTCATCCTCTGGTGCCAGCTTGCGCATCGTGTCGGCAATTTCCTCGGCAGATTTCAGCAATGCAGGCGTCACCGTCTTGCGCACTTCCTTGGGGATAGCCCGCATCCGGTTCTTGAATCTTTGAAGCCCGCCATCATCCATCAGAAGGTAAACTCCCGGTATTCGGTGACAATTTCCCGGACGCCATAGGGCACTTCCCGGTGCCCCTCTCCTGCGGCTTCGCGGATTTCATACCACCACGCCGCAAGCTGGCTCACGGCCTCCACCAGCGAGGGTGGAATAGGATCCTGATCAACCCCGCCGTAGGTGTCTTCGATCACGAACCCTAAAAGTCGCTCAATATGGTTCTGCGCCGCCGCGATCAGGCGGGTCAAAAGAGCATCATCAGCGGTTCCGATATCGTCGGTGAACGCCAAATGCTCTTTCAACTGATCAAGGGTCAAAATCGCCACTTGGATCAAACCCCGCTTGCCGCATTGACGCGGGTGATCTTGGTGTTGATCCAAAGCGTCGAAGCCAACTTGATAACCTGGTTGGTTTGATCGAGCTGCTCCGTTGCAGACGCCACCGCTGCAAGAAAGTATCGCTCGGAAGGCGTGCCGCCCGATGGCGCATCGTTGAACGCGATCTTAATCGCATAATCGCCGTCTGCGCCATCATCGGCTTCGGCAGCGATCAACGCAACCTGACCGGCATCTGCGTAGTCTCGGCCAAAGACCGTTTCCAACGTTCCGGCATCCCTTGTGCCCTTCAAGCGCTGCACGCGGTTGTATTCCAGCCCTCTGAAGACGATTTCTTCCGCCGTATCACCAAAGGAACCCAGGGTTTCCAGTTCTCCAACCTTAACGAATGTCAGAGCTTCATAGGCCGCTGCATTGACGGGTTCTGTTGCCTGGGGTGTGGTACAGATGTGAATGGACGCGCCATTTGCTGCATAGATCATTTCAAGTCACCTCGTGGTGTTGCGCCGTTCCATCCGTTGCTTGGTGCTGGAATGACATTTTTGACAGAGCGGCTGCCAATTCGACTTCCGCCAGAAAAGCCCGCGATCCCCGCGATGCGGTATCTTGTGATCCACCACCGATGCCGTTGCGCCGCAGAAGGCACAGACCGGGTGAAGGTCGAGGAAATTTGCCCGTTCGCGTTCCCATCGGCCCGAATAACCTCTGGCGCTGGAACTTGGCCGGTTGCGGTCGGCACGGGCCTTGCGCTCGGTCTGCCGTTTCTTTTCGCATGAACACAGCAGACCCGGCGGTATCCGATAACCACACGCACAGGCTCTTGGCCCTTTGCTCGGCATAGGCACCTCCGCTGGTTGCGGACGGGGAAAACGCAAAGACGCCCCCGTCCGCTGCGATCTTGCTGCCCTTGACCCTCTTCATGGCCAAGCCACGCGGGACGAAGGGAGGGCAGCTTGTCGTTTTTGGGCTGATCGCTTCGCCCGCAAAGGAGATGTCCCGCGTATTCATGTTCACGATACCGGCTTATCCAGCGGGTCGAGAATCGCCACAGCACCGGCGGCGATACTGGTGCCCCCGGCCTTGGTCAGGACAAGGCGCACGTAGCGCTTGAAGCCCGTGTAGCCGAACCGATAAGCGGTATTCGCTTCCAATGTTGCCGGGGCAGAAGTCATAACCTGCGCCGTATCAACGTCGGTGAAGTCGCCGCCCGTGGTCGTGTCGCTTTCCTGCACTTTCACACTGAAATCGCCGGATGAAACGATTGCTCCGGTGTTCAACACAAAGGCAACTCGGCTGGTATCTTTCAGATCGACGGCAGCGCCATCCACCGATGCGGATTGGACCGCCGGGGCAATGGCGGGAACCGCCGTGATGTTTGAATAGAGATCGCGCATTGTTTTCGTCCTTAGCTGGTTGCCATTTTCAGTTTGCGGAACCGTGCCGCCTGGGTGATCCGACCACCAACCCGGCGGGTCGCATGGATGCGGGTCACGCCCTTGGTCGCGAGGAGATACGGGTTTACCAGCAGGCTCATGGCCAGCCGATCAACGATGCGATAGGCAGAGAAGTCGCCGTAGAGGATCGGGAACGAACCGCTCTCAAGGTCCGGCATATCCACCGCCTCAATTACCGGACGGCCAAGGATCGTTTCCGGCTGCCCAGCCTGGAAAGAGGGCTGCCACAAATAACGGCCATCCCCATCCTTCAGGGTCCGAACGATGCCAAGCGTCGTGCCGTTCATCATCCATGTGCCTGAATTGCGATAAGCCGCAGGCATGGCGTACATCAGCTTTACCAATTGATCAGGCGCAAGAACCGTCGCATGGCCGTTCAAGGTGTGATCAATCTCGGCATGGGTCATCAACCCTTCAGGCTGGCCAACGCCGGTGCCGTTGACGAAAGCTGAACCTTCTTTCTGGCCAAAGTCCTCAGCAAGCGCCGCACGAACCTCGGCCTCGGCAGTGCCGCCGCTATCGGCCAATAGTTCGTTGGAAATATCGACGTAGGTCATCAGTTTGTGCGCCGGAACTTCAAGCTGGCCAAAAGTGACCGTGCTTTCGGTGCTGTCTTCCGTTTCGCCTTCCCATTGCGCGTTGGTGATGCCCGTGCGCTTGGGATACTTCACAGAGGAGCTTGCGATGTTGCGAACGCTGGCCACGCTACGAACCGGCGAAAATTCCACCAGGTTGCGGATAAACTCTGTGCTCATTTCCGCAGGGGCCAGATAGCCGCCTTGCTCGTCATTCGAAACGGTCAGAGCCTTGATCTCATCCGCCGGTGCATTCGCGCCCAACCGCAAATAGGTGCCAAAGGCCTTGCGCTCGTCGGATGGATCATCCTCAGCCTTGCCACCGCCAGCACGGTTTGCCTTGGCTTCGATCTTGTCCAGACGTTCCACGATTTTGGTCGTGTCGCTCTTTTTCTCAACCTCTTCAAAACGGTCGTTCACCGTCTTCGTCAGGTCATCCAGCGCCTTGATGACGATGCCATTTGCGTTGTCGTCTTCGTCGCTCTTGATTTCAAAGTCCTGAAAATCTTTCATGGTTACCTCTGTGATAGCGCCGCTGCGGCGCGATTGATTTGTTCGGCAAGGCCAAGAGCCTGAACCGCTGATTTCGCCGCAGTCACGCGGGCACCGGGATGCATTCCAAGGGTCACTAGGGACGCTTCCAGCAATTCCAGTTCGGTGATTGTCCGCCCCCCGCCGCTGCGCCGGTCTGCTTTCTTAGTGCGGAAACCAATGCTGATCCCGCGCACGGCACCGGATCGAACCAAGGCGCGAACCTCGCGAGCGCGGGCAACGTCATCGACAAGAAGACGGCCCTTAAGGTGCAGACCTTCGTCGCCTTCCTCGGCCACGTCCCAGACGCCAACGGGATCGTTTTGATCATGGCCAAAGAGCATCGGCAGCGGCAAAGCGGTGCCATTGAAAGCGCCCTTCTGGATCATGTCGCCCACGCGGTCAGGTTGCGCAAAAGGCCAAGCCATACCCTCCAACGCGCCGCTATCATCGGATTGAAATTTGGTTTCGACAAAGAGACGGTCCATTAGACACCCCCCCGGAAAGCCGCGTAATCGGCAGCGAACGCATCAACCTGCGCCTGAACCCATTGCGAAGAACGCAGAAGCCGCACGACATGCGCTTGCGTGAACGGCACTTGCTGCCCGTCCTCTTCGATTTCCCAACCCAGAACGCAGGCCGCTAGGCTTTCAACCCTCAGGCGTTCCCGCACCTCGGCAGAGACACGCCCCGAAGGGTCTGCCGCTTCTGCCATCGCATCGGACAGGTTCAATCGCGCCCGGTTCTGCGTTGCGCTATCAGGCCCCGCGATCCGCAGTTTGATGCCGGTCGGCTCACCCGTGGCGGGGTCGTGAAGCTCCAATTCCCGGCCTCGGTCGTGGTCCTGCGCCTCTGCTATGATATGGTTAAGCTGCACGGGGTTTTTCCTCTTCCGCAGGTTCGGCCTTGGTCGGCTCGGTTGTGATGTTTGGATTTGCGAACTCATCCCCGCCTGCATAGGGATTCAGCCCCAGCCAGGACCGCCCCTCATTCGGGTTGATCACACGCGATGAAACCAAGCTGTTGATCACCGTAGAACGGGTGCTCAGATCGGCGCGTGTCAGGTCGTCGCGATCAAAGCGCACGACCTTGCCAGCCTGCTCATCTGGTAGGAACAAGCCCCGTGCCAATGCGCTTTCCAGTGCACGCAGCCACGGTTCCAGCGTGTAGGACAGAAATTCCCGGCCTTGTTGTTCACCGTTGGACCAAGTGGCCCGGTCGTGATCGAACAACATCGCTGGCGGAACACGAAAGGCCCGCGCGATTTCAAGGATTTGGAACTTCCGGTTTTCTAAGAATTGCGCGTCGGTCGAGTTGAGTGTGAACGGCGTAAACTCGGCCCCGTCATATAAAATCGCGGTCTGCCCCCCAGCGTCGTCACCTTCATGGGTCGCTCGC
Organism: Pseudooceanicola sp.; assembly: GCA_002709085.1. Taxonomy (GTDB): domain Bacteria; phylum Pseudomonadota; class Alphaproteobacteria; order Rhodobacterales; family Rhodobacteraceae; genus Pseudooceanicola. The sequence goes on from PAPR01000051.1 coordinate 8,069, forward strand.
CATGCTTTCCGCGCCTTCTTGATGCTCTCTTCGCCCATGCCTTTTGGAAAGGTCAGCGCGCCGGAAGGCCGCGCCCCACGACCAAAGAGCCGCGCCGCGTGCCGTTCCATGACAAAGGCAACCCCGATAGCTTCACGCGCCAAAGAAAGAGGCGAGCGGCCAAACGGGCTTCGCAAATGAATGATGTTTGCTGAAGGCTCTGGTTGTCCGTTGATCTTGTAGGCGGGTTCGCCAGTGGCCTGGTCATATTCCACTTGGATCACGCCGGGGCGATAATGGATGATCTCCATCGGCCTGCCGTTCACACGGTTCACCCATGCCATTGCGCCCGCGTCATGCGAGAGTGCACCGATCACCAGATCGCGGATGAGTTCGTAACCACTTGTCCAGTCGTTCGCCGCGCCGGTCAGGAGGGCATATGCAGGGTCGTCGATAAGTTCAGAACGCTGATCACCCGTCTTGATTGTGATATCAAGGGATGCCGCCGCTTCGGAAATTACCTGAATTGCTGAACTAACCGCAGGAACCCGAAGCGCCGTTTCGGCATTGATGCTCGCGCCGCTTTCAGTCGGGATAGACCCGAATAATTCCGATAGCCAATCTTCCGGCGCTGCCAGAGATTTGGATTCGGTCGAGGGTTTACGAGAAAAGGGCCACATTCCCACAGTCTGATGGTGTATGACTGCTAAAGGTAGATAGCAGGACGGCGCAAAGCATTGCAAAACCTAGCAAATACTAGCACCGAAAAATCCAGTTTAGGGCAAATCGTGCGCGCTGGACTGCCCGCCGGTTCTTCTAGGGCGCGAGAAAGTTCAGGACCACGCCCCCCCCGGTCTAAATGCCGTGCATACGAGTGCCAGGCGTTTCGCAATACACTCCACCTATCAACATGGAGAAAATTATGACCTACGACACCCGACGCGTAACCTGCCCTATGTGCGGACGACTGCATCACGATGGAAACGCCGGCCAATGGGTCGAATGCTACAGCCATTATTTCTGCCCTAAATGTTTAAGGACCGGCACAACAGAAGGCTTCAACTTGGATCATACTGCCCGTCTGCAAGCACACTTGCGTGCGTGCGGTTTGCCACCAGCGCAGACGAACGAAAACGGCTTCGCGATAATTCCTATTGAGACCGCCCGTATCATCGACGGGCCAGCCACGCGTTAAGCTCCGTCCTCGTCGCGAACCACCGGCCACCACGCTGCCGGACCGGGAAGCTGGTGTCGCGGCGCGTCATGCGCCTTACTGTGTCCTCTGACGTGCTTAGAGCATTTGCGATGCTGCGCAGGCCCCAGAGCTTTTCTGGTCCGTTTGTGATCGCGTCGAAGCGTTGTGGGGTCAGTTTCTTGGTGTGTTGCATTCTGCTCGATCCTTTTCGTCCCAGAGCGGTAAGGGAGGGAAGGGAGATTTCCTAACATTTTCCCTTTTACGCCCTCTTAGACCTCTATCTATATTTATCAATGACTTAGCCATTTTCTTAAGTTGTATGGGAAACTGCCTTCCTTCCCTTACTGCCTTACCAAAAGGCGGATTTTGCCTTACCTTGCCTTACTGCTCCCTTACCGGGACAAAACGTACGGCGTTCTTGTATTCACCTGCACCCATCAACCCGTCACGTTCCCAGCCCAGATGCAGGAGTTCTTGCGCCACCCGTTTGCTTAGGGCAGGGGTCATATCGTGCGGCATGATGCCCATCAGGCTCAGGACTTGCTTTGTCGTCACCTCGGACTTGCCTAGCACCTCGCTTGCGATGGCACTGCGCCAAGGATCGTCAGGGCGGCGCTCAGCAGCCTCAGCCTGCGCTTGCTCCGCAACTTCACCCTCAAGCCACCAGCGTTCGCCAGAGCGGTATAGGGCCACGGCCTCAGCCCACAGTTGGTCACGGTCGCGCTCGATGCCGGGCACGTCGATCTCGCCTACTTTCACAGGCCAGAAGCGCCGCCCGCCGGTTTCGTCACGTTGCCAGTCGTCTTTGTTGGTGGTGCCAGCGAACACGCAGCGGCGCGGTTCCGATACTTCCTCGCGCCCATACGCTGGGCGGAATGTCTCAACTTGCCGGGTGATAAAAGCCTTGATGGTATCGACTTCCTTCCGCATGGCTTCCAGTTCGCCCACTTCCACGATCCACTTACCTCTGAGATAGCTGGAAGCGTCCTTGGTACCCATCTGAGGCAGGGCGTCGGAAAACCAATCAGGCCCCGTCAGAGCCGCCAGAGCGGTCGATTTGCGGCGTCCCTGCCTTCCTTCCAGCACCAGCATGTGATCCGCCTTGCATCCGGGCTTAAAGCCGCGCGCAACGGCAGAGATACACCAGCGCAAGCCCACCTCGGACGTGTAGGTGTTTGCCTCGACCCCGCAGTAGGTCGTCAGCCATTGGCCCAGCCTCGGCACCCCGTCCCATTGCAGACCCTCTAGGAAGTCTGCCAACGGATCAAAGGTCCGATCTCGGCATACCTTGCGCACCGCCGCTTGAACGATTTCCGAACTTGCCTTTGGGAAGCCATTGCGGTTGAACCACGCCTGAGCCGCTGCATAGTCATCATCCTCAATCGGTCGGGGATAGACGCCGCCACCTTGGCCGGGAATTGCTCTCAGCAACACGCGGCGCACGGTAAACTGATTGAATGCCAGGACGCCGTGCCAGTCGCCGTGATCAGTCAACAGCGTGATCGCATTGGCCATGTTCCACATCGGACGGTTTTTCTCGTCCCTGATCAAGTCCAAGTCCTCGTGCCGGTAGGTTAGACCGCTCAGGCGCTTGCCCTCGATCCGGCCCGCGATAACGTCAAATGGATTGTCTTTCGCCATTACGCCGCTGCCCTCCCTGCAAAGTCCCGAAAGGCGCGCTTTTTAGCGCTCGACATGGCGTTGAAGATCGCCACCGCGTAGGCGTCCAGTTCATCCGGGTCGGCAATGTCCGCCCAGAAAGCGGCTTCGTCCACCGGGTCGATGAACGGCGCAATCGGCATCCCAGCGCTATTCGGCAATACCGTATTTGCCACGGCCGCGACTTGCTCAGGCGTCAGGGTTCGCAGCGCCGCATAGGCCAGCGCCGCGCGCTGGTGCGGTTCAAGACGCGCTTCCATAACCACGGGCAAGCCCAGCCATGCGTCGGTTGTATCCAGCCAAGCGGCATAGCCGACGCAGCGGGCCACGCTCTTAATCTCGCGGGGGATTTGCTGAGAAATACTCATGCGCTGCCCTCCGCCTTGTCGAAGATCAGTCGTGAGGCGTAGAGCCAGCCAAGCGCATCGTCCGAGGTCCGCTCAAAGCCGTAGAGCGCCCGGTTGGTCGGGTGATGAAACACGCTGAGAACGAAGCCGCCGGGTGCCTCGATCATCGAACCGGAAATGTCGCGGGAAATGGGAATGATATTCACGCCGCCACCCCGCAAAAATGGCGCAGAATAATTGCTGGCGCTCCGGCCCATTCTGGGCTATTTTCATCGGGAAACTGGACTGTTTCGCTATGAGTTTTAGCGCCGTTGACCTTTGCCGAGGTCGCGGCGTTTTCTTTTGCGTGAACAGAACCGGAACCGGCTGTGTCCATTTTGTGCTGATTCTGGATGCGTGTTCCCGCATCGTTCTGCAAATCCATGCATGAACCGGCAGAGCAAGTGTCTTTAGATATTGCGTTATTCTCAGGGTTTCTGTAGGTGCCGCAGCGGGACACCCTTCCCCAACGAAGGGCGTTTATCTGGAAGGATACCATCAATGGCGATTAACGCACCGGCATCGCGGCCGGCCAATCCGCGATTCTCCTCTGGCCCCTGCGCCAAGATTCCCACGTTCGAATTGTCGAAACTGTCCGACGCTGCCCTCGGCCGGTCGCACCGTGCCGCCATCGGCAAGGAAAAGCTGCTCGCCGCGATCGAAGAGACGCGCGACCTACTCGGCATCCCGGCGGATTACAAGATCGGCATCGTTCCCGCCTCGGACACCGGCGCGGTCGAAATGGCGATGTGGTCAATGCTGGGCGCCCGCAAGGCGACGATGGTCGCCTGGGAAAGCTTTGGCGCTGGCTGGGTCACGGATGTGGTCAAGCAGCTCAAGATCGACGCCGAGGTCAAAGAGGCCGGCTACGGTGAGATCGTCGACTTCACCACTCTCGATTTCGACACCGACGTCGTCTTTACCTGGAACGGCACGACCTCGGGCGTGCGTCTGCCGAATGGCGACGCGATCCCCTCGGACCGCGCAGGCCTGACGATCTGCGACGCGACCTCTGCAGCCTTCGCGCAGGACCTTCCGTGGGAGAAGCTCGACGTGACGACCTTCTCCTGGCAGAAAGTCATGGGCGGAGAGGCGGCGCACGGCATGCTGATCCTGTCCCCTCGCGCGGTCGAGCGCCTTGAATCCCACACCCCCGCATGGCCCCTGCCCAAGATTTTCCGCCTCACCAAGGGCGGCAAGCTGATCGACGGTATCTTCCGTGGTGAGACGATCAACACGCCCTCAATGCTGGCGGTCGAAGACTACCTCGTCGCGCTCGATTGGGCGCGCTCGACCGGCGGGCTTTCGGGCCTGATGGCGCGCGCGGATGCCAACGCCAAGGTGATCTGGGACTTCTGCGACAGCCACGACTGGATCGCGAACCTCGCTGTGGATCCCGCGACGCGCTCCAACACCTCGGTCTGCGTGAAATTCACGGACGACCGGATCAAGGACGGGGCCGCCTTTGCCAAGGCCGTGGCGAAAAGATTGGAAAAAGAAGGCGTGGCGCTGGACGTCGGCGCCTACCGGGATGCCCCGGCGGGTCTGCGGATTTGGTGTGGCGCGACGGTCGAAACCTCCGACCTCGAAGCGCTGATGCCCTGGATCGACTGGGCCTTCGAAACCGAGATCGCCGCGCAGGGCTGATCCCGCGCGCGCCGGACCGACGTTCGAATGCGCGCAGACGATAGCGACAAGGCAGGCCGCAACCCGGCCTCCCCTCACCCCCGAATTCTGCATGAAGGAGCGCCTGACATGGCCCCCAGAGTACTCATTTCCGACAGCCTGTCGGACGCCGCCGTCCAGATCTTCAAGGACCGTGGCATCGACGTCGATTTCCGCCCCGAACTCGGCAAGGACAAGGAAGCCCTCGCCGCCGTGATCGGCGATTACGACGGTCTCGCGATCCGCTCTGCCACCAAGGTGACGGCAGCCCTTCTGGAGCATGCGACCAACCTAAAAGTCGTCGGCCGGGCCGGTATCGGCACCGACAATGTGGATAAAGAAGCATCGTCCAAGAAGGGCGTGATCGTCATGAACACGCCGTTCGGCAACATGATCACCACTGCCGAACATGCCATCGCGATGATGTTCGCCGTGGCGCGTCAAATCCCCGAGGCCAGCGCATCCACCCACGCCGGCAAATGGGAAAAGTCCAAGTTCATGGGCGTTGAACTGACCGGCAAGACACTCGGCGTGATCGGCGCCGGCAACATCGGCGGCATCGTCTGTGACCGTGCGCGTGGGCTGAAGATGAAGGTCATCGCCTATGATCCTTTCCTCAGCGCGGAAAAAGCCGAAAAGATGGGCGTCGAAAAGGTGGAGTTGGACGACCTGCTGTCGCGCGCCGATTTCATCACGTTGCACGTGCCACTGACCGACCAGACCAAGAATATCCTGGGCCGTGAGAACCTTGCCAAGACCAAGCCGGGCGTGCGCATCATCAACTGTGCTCGTGGCGGCCTGGTTGACGAAGAGGCGCTGGCAGAACTGCTTAAATCCGGCCATGTCGCCGGCGCGGCCTTTGACGTGTTCATCGAAGAGCCGGCCAAGGAAAACGTGCTCTTCAACCTGCCGAACGTCGTCTGCACGCCGCATCTGGGCGCCGCCACGAGCGAAGCGCAGGAGAACGTCGCTCTGCAGGTGGCTGAGCAAATGTCGAACTACCTGATCGAAGGCGCAGTCGAAAACGCACTCAACATGCCCTCGATGACCGCCGAAGAAGCCAAGGTGATGGGCCCCTGGGTCCAGCTTGCCGCGCATCTGGGGTCATTCATCGGCCAGATGACCGACGAGCCGATCAAGGCGATCAACATCCTTTACGACGGTGTCGTGGCGGATATGAACCTTGCCGCGCTCAACTGTTCGGTGATTGCCGGGATCATGAAGAAGTCGAATCCCGACGTGAACCTCGTCTCCGCGCAGGTCGTGGCCAAGGAGCGCGGCGTGCAGATTTCGACGACCAACCAGGACAAATCGGGCGCCTTTGACGGCTATATCAAGGTGACGGTCGTGACGGAAAAGCGCGAGCGTTCGGTCGCAGGCACCTGTTTCTCGGACGGCAAGCCGCGCTTTATCCAGATCAAGGGCATCAACATCGACGCCGAGATCGGGGAACATATGCTCTACACCACGAACGAGGACCAGCCGGGGATCATCGGCACCCTGGGCGAGACCATGGGCAGGCATGGCGCCAATATTGCGAACTTCACCCTCGGCCGCGCTGCGTCGGGCGGTGAGGCCATCGCTCTGCTATATCTCGACGAAGCGCCAGGAGATGCGGTTCTGAAAGCTCTCTCCGAGACTGGATTGTTCCGCCAGATCAAACCCTTGATGTTCGACGTCGTGTAAACGCGTTCACGATTTGCGAACCTATCGCGCCGCCCGAACCCTCGGGCGGCGTTTTCGTTTCACCCCGGCCACTGGACAAAGACCTGCACGCCGTCGCATCACCCACCCTGAAAGGCAGATCATTCATGACTATTTACGCGGTAGGAGACATACACGGACAAAAGTCGTTTCTGGACGATGCGCTGGCGCGGATCGACGCGGACGACGGTCGTGATAGCGAAGTGATTTTCTTAGGTGATTTCACGGACCGGGGCCCGGACAGTCGCGGAGTGATCGAAACGCTGGTCCGGGGACAGCAGGCCGGACGGCGCTGGACCTGTCTCAAGGGCAATCATGATCGCATGTTCCGCAATTTCCTGACCACCAGCGACATCCGTGATTCCAACATCAAGTCGGGCCTGCCCTGGACCGACGAAAGACTGGGCGGGATCACGACCCTGCAAAGCTATGGGGTCAGCACCGGGCCTGGACACTCGGTTCGAGCCATGCAGCGCGAGGCGCAGGCGCTGGTGCCCGCGACGCATCAGGACTTTCTCGCCAACCTGTCGCTTTACGCCGAGCGTGGGCGGTACCTGTTCGTGCACGCCGGTATCCGCCCCGGCCTCGCGCTGGCCGATCAGGTCGAAGATGACCTGATCTGGATTCGCGACCCGTTTCTTACCTCCCCTGACCCGCATCCCTGGATCGTGGTTCATGGCCATACCGCGTTGAAGACCGCGACACATTTCGGCAACCGGATCGACCTTGATTCCGGTGCGGGCTACGGCAGGCCGCTCTCGGTCGCCGCATTCGACGGCGACGGGGTATTCCTGCTGACAGAGGGCGGACGCGAGCCACTGCGACCCTGACGGTTGGTTTTTCGCGCGCGCCGGCCCATATCGGCTGGGAATGGTCAGCGGCGTTGCATGATCCCGACGAAACGGGCAAGAGAGAACAGACCATGACCTGGCACGCGAACCGCTGTCCGGGCCAAGAAATCGAATCCGGAGGATCTCATGGAAGATATCGTCATTCTCAGCGGCGCACGCACCGCTATCGGCACATTCGGCGGTTCCCTCGCCGGGGTCGCACCGATTGATCTGGGCACCACCGTCGCGACTGCCGCGATGGAACGCGCGGGCGTCGATGCGGGCCAGATCGGACATGTCGTCTTTGGCCACGTCATTAATACCGAACCCCGCGACATGTACCTGTCCCGCGTCGCCGCGATTCAGGCAGGCATCCCCGACACGACGCCCGCGATGAACGTCAACCGGCTCTGCGGGTCCGGCGCGCAGGCGGTTGTGTCGGTCATTCAATCGCTGATGCTGGGCGACGCGGATTACGGCCTCGCCGGCGGCTCCGAAAGCATGTCGCGCGCGCCCTACGTCGCGCAGGGCCAGCGCTGGGGCGCGAAAATGGGCGACGTGCGATCCCTCGACATGCTGCTCGGCGCGCTGACCTGCCCGTTTGGCACCGGTCACATGGGCGTCACCGCCGAAAACGTCGCCGGCGAGCATGACATCAGTCGCGACGCACAGGATGCCTTTGCGCTGGAAAGCCAGAAGCGGGCCAGCGCCGCCATCGAAAGCGGCCGGTTCAAGGATCAGATCGTGCCGGTCATGGTCAAGGTAAAGCGTGACCAGGTCGCCTTTGATACCGACGAGCACGTCAAGGCAGGCACCACATCCGACGCGCTGGCCGGCTTGCGCCCCGCGTTCCAGAAGGACGGCTCCGTCACCGCCGGCAACGCCTCGGGTATCAACGACGGCGCAGCCGCGCTGGTGCTGGCGCGCGCCTCTGCTGCGGAAAAGGCCGGATTGAAACCCCGCGCGCGCATTCTCGGCTATGCCCACGCCGGTGTACGCCCCGAAGTCATGGGCATCGGCCCCGTTCCAGCGGTCGAAATGCTGATGAAGCGCACGGGCCTGTCGATCACGGATTTCGACGTCATTGAATCCAACGAAGCTTTCGCGGCGCAAGCTCTGGCGGTGAACAAGGGTCTGGGCCTCGATGCGGCCAAGGTGAACCCGAACGGCGGGGCCATCGCGTTGGGCCACCCCGTCGGCGCCACCGGGGCGCTGATCACGGTCAAGGCGCTTTATGAGCTGGAGCGGATCGGCGGCAAGCGCGCGCTTGTCACCATGTGCATCGGCGGCGGTCAGGGCATCGCGCTGGCATTCGAACGGATGTAATTGGCGTGCCGGGCTTCGGCCCGGCACCCTTCGCCTTACCTATTCCAACAAAAATTTGACACGTGCGCTCTGGCCCGCAGCGTCTATCACCGCGAGTTCCGTGAACCCCCGCCCTACGCCGCTCAGCAGGCTGTCGCGGTTGCGCTGGCCGGTCTTTACGGGTCGGCCGTTGACCAGCCATGTAAAGGGCGGCTGCCCATCCCGCACCTTGGCGGGGATCGCAGCGCCGGCGGCCAGCACGGCCCCGTCGGGCGGGAAGGCCACCACCGGTTGATCGGGTGTCAGGGCAAAGCCGTCGCGCGGGCGGAAATGGCGCAGCGGCTCGGGCAGTTGCGAGGCACCGATCAGCAGGGTTTCGGGTGGTGGCGGGGCGGGACGCTCCAACGACGGTTTCAACCGCCCGAACGCCTCGAAGAGCACCGGCGCGGCGAGGTCGCCGCCAAAGGCCCCCGGCACCGGGGTTCCGTCGGGTCGCCCCATCCAGACCCCAATCACATGGGCGCCGTCATAGCCGATGGCCCAGGCGTCGCGGTGGCCATAGCTGGTCCCGGTTTTGTAGGATAGCCGGTTTGCGGGCGCGCCTGGCGGCGGGGCCAGACCGGCGAGGATATGTCCGACCTGCCATGCCGCCGCGCGCGAGAGGATCCGCTGCGGCGTCGCGTCCGGTGTCGCGCCGGCCCCCGCGAGCGCATGCAGCGGTTGTGCCACCCCGCTATTGGCGAGGCCGGCGTATAATTGGGTCAATTCCCGCAAGCTCAACCCCAGACCGCCAAGCGCGATAGCGAGGCCCGGTTTCGCGCCGGGCACTTCGGGACGGGTGCCGGCGCGGCGCAACGCGGCCATCAGGTTCTGCGGGCCGAGCGCTTCGGTCAGTTGCACGGCGGGCAGGTTCAACGACAGGCGCAAGGCGTCTGCCACGCGCACCTCCCCGCGAAAGACCCCGTCGAAGTTCTGCGGCGCATAGCCGTCAAAGCGCATCGGGCGATCATCTATCAGCGTCTCGGGATGCGCCAGCCCCGCGTCAAAGGCGAGCCCGTAGATCAGCGGTTTCAGCGTCGAACCGGGTGAGCGGCGCGCCTCGGTCATGTCAACGAACCCCTGCCCGCGCGGATCCATCCCGCCGGAGCCGACCGAGGCGATGATCTCACCGCTTTTATGATCCACGACGAGAATGGCGATCGACAGCCGGTCGGAACGGCCCCGCAGGGTGGCGCGGGCGAGGGCCTCGATCTTGGCCTGCACATCGCCGTCGACGGTCAGCGTCAGACGGGGCGCATCGGGGTGGTCGCGCATCATTCGGTCGCTGAGGTGCGGTGCAAGCGCGGGAAACGGCAGACGCTGACGCGGACCGGTATCGCCCTGCGCGGCGCGGGCGGTATCGTCGCTGATCACCCCGTCGCGGGCCATGCGGGCCAACACGCGGTCCCGCGCGGCGACGGCGGCAAGGGGCGCGCGGTCGGGGCGTCGCGCCTCGGGCGATTGCGGCAGCGCGACCAGCAGGGCGGCCTCCGCCGGGGTCAGACGCAGAGGCTCCTTGCCGAAATAGGATAGGGTCGCGGCGCGCAGCCCTTCGAGGTTGCCACCCATCGGCGCGAGGTGGAGGTAGAGCCGCAGCACCTCAGCCTTTTCCAGCCGCCGTTCCAGCGCAAGCGCCAGCCGGACTTGACGCAGCTTGCCCGCCCATGCCCCGGTGCCACTGTTTTCCAGCAGGCGCGCGGTCTGCATGGTCAGGGTCGAGCCGCCCGAGACGATGCGTCCGGCCCGCAGGGATTGCCACGTGGCGCGCAGCATCGCACGAGGATCGACGCCGGAATGGGTGTCGAACCGCTTGTCCTCATAGGCTTTCAACATCGCGAGGTAGAGCGGATCGACCGCCTCCGGCGACAGGGCCAACCGCCAGCGCCCGTCGTCCACGGTATAGGCCCGCAGCAAGGTGCCATTGCGGTCGCGCACCTCTGCCGAGGTCTCCAGCACCAGCGGCGGCACTGCGGTCGCGTCAATCCAGACGTCGATGCGGTCCCGCGCCAGCGCCGCGCCCCAGAGGCACAGCGTCAGGGCGAACAGCCAGCGGGTCATTCGCTGACCGTCACCCGGCCCGCAGCGGTGCGCGCGCGGTAACGGGGGCGGTACATATCCTCGACCGTCGCGGCGGGATGATGGTAGCTGCCCGGTGTGATCGCACGGACGATATAGGCGAGTTGAAAGGGCTTGTCAGAGCGCCAGTCCACCGCCGTCAGGAACCGGTCGCTGCGAAATTCGCTATGCTCGCCGCTCTGCGGATCCAACCAGTCGAGCGCGGCAATATCCCCGGCGCGGATCAGGTTGGGATTGTCGATCTCGAACCCGGCGGGCAGCGGGTCATCGACCATCAGGCGCGCGCCGGTCTTCTCGAAGGGTTGCACCGTCAGGACCGTGACCAGACGGCTGCCCTGCGGGACGCTGGCCGGGTCGATCGCCGCGCCCTCCATCGTGTAGTACTCGCGCGTGATGGCGTAGCCGTAGCCCCCCGCCGCGACCGGGGTGTCGGGTACGCCGATGGTGGTCAGCGTGATGTCGGTCGCTGTTGTGCCCGCGTTGCGGATGGCCATCGGGGTCAGCGTCTCGACCTCTGCGGCGCGAACGAAGGGGCCGGAGGCGGGCGTGCCGTTGACCGTCAGGCTCGCCGTGACCGGATCGTCGACCAGAGCCTTGGCGGCGAGCAGGGTCCAGACGCTTTCCTGTGTCGACATCGGACCGTCGCGCGTCGCGATGCGCCGGATGAGGTCATCGCGGTCCACCGCGTTCGACCCCGCCGCGACGGCCAGCGACAGAACACCCGCCGTGTCGCGCAGATGGGTGCCGTAATCGGCGCGGTAGGTCTGTGCCTCCGTCCCTGTTGCCCGTTGCTGCAACTGGCGCGTAGCGATGGTGAACATCGCATCCGCCCGTGTCTGATCACCGTACATCGCCAGCGCCGCGCCCAGTTGGGCCGAGGCGAGAGGCGTCGCGAAATCCTCGCCCTTCACGTCCGCATAGTACCGCAGATCGCCCATGTTCGCGGCACCCTCGCGCGCCAGCACCATCAGCGCATAGGCCAAATCCTCGCCCCCACCATTGGTCGAGGCGTCGAAATCGGGCGCGTAGTTCACCCGGTTGCGCAGGTTGTCGATGGCGGTGCGCAGGGCGAGCGGCTTGACCGCGTGCCCTTCGGCCTTCGCGCGGGACAGGAAGTCGGTGACATAGGCGTCGAGCCATGGATCACCGGAATATGCGCCCCAGAGGCCGAAGGACCCGTTCGCGGTCTGCCGCGTGAGGATCTTGTCCACCGCCTGCGCGATGCGCGCCTCAACCTGACCCGGCTGGCTCAACCCCATGGAGGTCGCCAGCGATGAGAGATAGAGCAGCGGCATGGCCTGCGAGGTGATCTGCTCGGTACAGCCATAGGGATAGCGCGCCAGCATCGCCAGCAGTTCGGGCGCATCGACCTGCGCAATCGCGCCAGCCGAAAGGATCGCCTGCCCGCTGCCCGATTTGAGTCCGGCAAAGACGTTTCGATCCAGCGTGAAGGTATCCCCCGCCGCGAGGGCAAAGCGTTGTGTCGTCGCGACCTCGGGGTCATTCACGCGAACCGGCAGGGTCAGGGCCTTGGTCAACCGTTGCCCGCCCGGCAGGATCAGGGACAGCGTGATCTCGTGATCGCCGACCTCGGTGGCGGTGATCGGCAAACGCAGGCTCTGCGTTGCCTTTTCGCCGAGTTCCAGCGTCGCCGGCACCGCGCCGGTCAACGCGATCCCGTCGTCGAGCCCGACGATCAGCCCGACCTCGCCCGCCGGACCGGAGGCATGCACAATCTCGAGCAGCATCGAGGATTCGTCGCCCGGCTGCAAAAACCGTGGCAGCGACGCGGTCAGGACCACCGGATCGCGCACCAGCACATCGGCTTCGGCTGCGCCGACTCCCGTGCCGCTCCAGGCGACGGCCATCAGGCGCACGGTGCCGTTGAACTCCGGCAGATCGAAACTGACGGTCGCGGTGCCATCCGGGCCGATGGTCACGGGGCCGGTAAATTGGGCGACCAGCTCTTCGGTCGGGGGTGGAGCCTGCAACCCGGCGCTCGATCCCGCGTCACCGCCCGAGCGGACCCGGCCAAGCGCGCCCTGTGTGCTGTCGATCAACCGCCCGTAGAGGTCGCGGATATCCATGCCCAGGCGACGCTGGCCAAAATAGTGGCCTTGCGGATCTGGGGTCTCGAAACCGGTCAGGTTGAGGATGCCGACATCGACGGCGGCAACGGTCGCATAGGCCGTCTCACCCGCCGCGATGCCGTCGACATTCAGCGTCGCCGTCAGCGTCCCGCGCGGATCGGCAGAGGCAGGCGCGTCGAGGCTGACAGACAGCGCTTTCTCTCCGGGATCGACCTTGGCGTGGCTGAGGCCGAGCGCGCGTGCCGGCAACTGGCCCGCCGGGACGTCCATCGGCCGGATGACGGAGGCGGTGACATAGGCCCCCGCCCCCCAGTCCGCCGTGACGGGAAGGTCGATTGTGGTCTCACCTTCCGGGACCGCGACCGCCTTCATGTCGATCAGCCGGGTGGACACGACGGTGATCAGTGCGGTCCCCGCGTAGCGCGGCACCAGGCGCAGACGCGCGGTGTCACCTGCGGCATATTGCGGTTTGTCCAGCGACAGCTCCAACATATCGGGGGTGGAGGAGGCATCCGCCGCCGCATACCAGCCGGCAGAGAAATCGTGACTGGAGGCGACATATTCGCCATCCGTGCGCTCCACGATGATCTCATAGCGGCCCCAGTCCGTGGGGGCCGAGACCTCCACCGGGTCGGGCCCGAGGGTCGCGGTTCCGGCGGCGACTTCGCGGCGGGTCGTATAGGGCTCCCAATTCCACGACCCGTACTGGCGATACCACTGGTAGCGCGTGACGACCCGGTTGACGGTCCATTTGACCTGCATCGGCACGGGCGAGAGGCTGTCGTCAAGCGCGATCAGGTCAAAGGCGGCGGTGCTGCCCTCGGCCACAGTGTCATCGAACAATGCCTTGATGCCGATGGCCGGCCCATCCGGGCCGATGGTGCGGGTGATGCTGCGTTCAACCGGGCGCCCCGAGCCTTCGGCGACCCGCACCACGGCGGTCAGATCGAAGGGCGTGCCGAGGTTTTCGGACGGGAAAGATGGCTCCAGCGTCAGGCCCGCCTCCCCCGTCTCGTCCGTCATCCCGTTGAGCGAGGTGGAGCGCGCGTACGCTTCCGCGTCGTATCGGCCAAAGACATATCCCGGACGGCCGGCGATTTGGCGCGCCGTGCTCAGGCGCAGGTTACCCTCAATCGCCAGATCCGCGCCGGGGGCCCCAAAGAGGTAATCCGCCTGAACGCCAAGCGTGCTCAGGTCAGCCGCCCGCAACGGCCCCTCGGGCAGGTCTAGCGCGACCTCGATCCGTTCGGGCAGGAAATCCTCCACCAGCACCTTGCGACTGGCGAGCGCCGGGGCGTCCAGATCGGCCTTGATGTCGATCCGCCAGCTTCCGCGCGGCACCGTCGGCCCAAGCGGAAGCTGGAACACATGCCCGCCCGCCATATCGCGGGTTGAGGTCACGCGGGCATATTCCACGCCGTCCGGGCGCGTCAGGATCGCGGTGATCGGCAGGGCGTCGATGGCCCCGGCAACCCCGTCGCGGGCCAGGGCCGTGACGTGGATCACCTCACCCACACGGTAGGCACCGCGATCAGTCGCGACGAACACGTCAATCGGCGGGCTTGGTTCGCGCCCCGCGACGCCCCGGTCCGAAAGGTCGAACGCCGGTGCGGTGAGCGACAGAAACGCCAGATCATCGCCTTGTCGCGCCGTCACGAGCGCGGGCGCGGAGCCGCCGGCGCCACGGGTCAGCCCGGCCTCGAACCGCGCGTAGCCGGCCTCATCCGTGGTGGTCGTACCGAGCACGCGGTTGGCCTGACCGACCAGAGACACGGCAACACCCGCCTGCGGTTCAGCGTCACCCAACCCGCGCAGAAAGACATGCAAGCCATCACTGCCCTGCATCGTCGTCATGCCGATGTCGGTCAGGATAAACCATTGCACGGCCAACTCGTCCTCGTCCCGTCCCGGAACCTTGGCCGCCAGCGCATAGGCTCCCGGTGTCATGCCGCTGAGCACATCGCCCAGAGGCAGCCGCGTGGTCACGGTCCGGTTGAGGTCCGAGCCGGTCTCGGCCTGACCCGACCAGACGGTCTCTGCGATGTCGGTGGTGAAATCCCTGAGGTCCCAATCGCTCAACCTCTGCCCGAAATACCCCTGCTGGATAGAGCGCAGAAGGTTGCGACCCGTCACGCGGTAGAGGGTCAAATCCAGCTCGCTCAGATTGACCGTCTCGACCGGCAGCGCGGCGTCACCGGCAGCCGGCAGGACGTAGGCCCGACCGGGGAATTTCACCAGCGGTGTGCGGTCGCGGACGTAGGCGCGCAGCTCGATGTCCTTGGCCAGTGCCTCGCCCGATTGTGCGGGCAGGCCTTCGCGGAAGGTCACAGTATAGCGCTCACCATGGCTCACGCCACTGACACAAAGCGTGTCGCCTTCGGCCTCGACCGCCATGGATTGGTCGGGGAGTTGCACGTAGTCCGCATAGGTCACGCCGGTCTTGGCCAAAGGTTCGGTGAACTCGGCGCAGATACGCGGATCGGCAAGGTCGCTCTGCACCTGATGTTCGCGAATGCGAAACCCGAACTTCGCGATGGCGTCATCGAGCGCGGCAGTGACATCGTCTCGCGGTTGCAGACGCTCGGCCAGTCGCAATGCCGGGATCATGTCCTGCCCCCTCCGGTTCATGTCCAGACTGCGCGCGAGGGTCATCAACGCATTGACCCGCGCCGGGTCCGTATCGGCGCGCAGGTATCCGTTGATCGCCGCCGAAAGGGCGCGCGTGGTATAGCGGCTTCGGTTCTGACCCGCGTCCGGAGCGACGCTCATCAAAAGCTCGGCGTAGTCGACCCATTGATCCGCCGCGTCGGTTTCGGCTACCGCCCCGCCGGTCCAACGCATCGCATGCAGCAGGTTCCCGTCGTTACGACGGTCGCGGGCCGCGCTCAGCATTTGGGTTGCCGAATATTGACCGGCGGGATGAATCCAACCGATCTGATAGGCCAGATCACGCGCCGCTTTGAGCGACCGCTCCCCGATATAGACTAGGTCTTCGGCGCGGATGGCAGCGCGGGCGAGATCGCCCTCTGGCGTTACGATGATGCGCCCCGACTGTGCCCCCTCAAAGGGTGTCGTGCCGGTAACATCGGTCTTGGGGAAGCAGGAATTTGCCTTTGTGTTAAAGGTGAAGGCGGTGCAGGCTTCCACGGCCTCACAGGCGGCGCGGCAGGCGTCAAAGGTAGTGTCGAACAGGCGGTTCAGATCCCTGCCCATGACGTCCTGTCCCACGGTCAGAACCATTCGTTTTTGCGGGATCGGCGTGTCCTCGGCGGTAAGCGGCGCCGCAAGCAAGGAAAGGGATGCGATAAGGGGTGCAATGAAACGAAACATGAAAGAACTCCTTTGGCCAAATGCGGGCCTTGCCCCAAGGGTGCCATGCAGGCCCGAGATCTGACAAGGATTCGCTCCGGGATCCGGGTTTTCTGAACGCTTTATTCATCAAAGTCGGGGAAAGTGAGTGCACGGCGATGAGTGCCAGACAAGCTACGGAGCGATTTGATCCCTCGGCGTGCGCCATCCCTGAATTGCGCGCTGAAGCTGGGAGGGGCACCCCCCAGTACTGAGATCTGCGCGGCATTTTGGCAATCAGCGGTTCCTCGCGAAATATCTCGGCCCTTGGTTGGAATGCTTCCGATTCGGCAACAATCCGGCTAAGTTTAGAAACAAACAAAATGACCCTAACAGGCGGGCAAAATAGATGCGTTTCCAATTTCTTTTGACTTTCCTGTCGCTTATCACCTGCATCTCTGGTTCGGCGGGGGTTGCCGAACCTGTGGAAACCTCGTTGCGGCCTATCCCGCGCCCGACGCAGATCACGCTGGTGAGCGTGCAGTCCCGGTCCTCCGCCGAGTCAATCGCGTCAGAGGCGATGGCCGAAATCGGGCAGCGATCCCTGCCCACGTTGCGCCCGCGTTCGCGCCCCGATGCGCTGGCCCGCGCGCAGTCGCAGGCTGAGGCGCCATCCGCGTCCACCAACCCGGCGGGATTTCAAAGCTGGATCAACGCCTTCCGTGGCCGCGCCCTGGCAAAAGGGATCAGTGCCCGCGTGTTCGATCGCACCTTCGCAGAGGTGAGGTATTTGCCGCAGGTCGTGAAACTGGATCGCAAGCAGTCCGAGTTCACCAAATCCACCGGCGAATATCTCGCCAGCGCCGTTTCCGATACCCGCATCTCCAACGGACGAGAAAAAGCCCAACAGAACCAAAAAGTTCTAGATGCAATCGAAGCCAAGTTCGGGGTCAGCAAATACGTCGTTAGCGCGATCTGGGGCATGGAAAGCGCATATGGCAGCTATCGTGGTTCGACGCATATCCCCTCCGCTCTGGCAACGCTGGCCTATGACGGTCGGCGTGGGGCGTTTTTCGAGGCGCAGCTCATCGAAGCGCTGAAGATCGTTCAAACAGGTGACACCACGCCCGATGCGATGACCGGCAGTTGGGCCGGGGCTATGGGTCACACGCAATTCATGCCGACATCCTACCAATCCTACGCGGTGGATTTCACCGGGGACGGCCGCCGCGACATCTGGTCCGAAGACCCGACCGATGCGCTGGCGTCAACCGCCGCCTATCTGTCGCGAATGGGGTGGGTGCGTGGCATGCCCTGGGGGGAGGAGGTCGTCCTTCCTGACGGGTTCAATTTCACCTTGGCATCGGGTCCGAAGAAGTTGCCCTCGGAATGGGCGCGCCTAGGGGTTGTGCCTGCACAGGGGGGGACCATCCCGGATCATGGCGCGGCGCGGATTCTGTTGCCCGCCGGGGCCAAGGGTGCGGCATTTCTCGTGTTCAAGAATTTCGATGTAATTAAACGCTACAATAATTCAGACGCTTATGCGATCGGAGTCGGGCATCTGGGCGACCGGATCAGCGGTGAGGCCGGTCTGAGAGGATCATGGCCCGAGGGGGAAAGAGCCTTGAAGCGCGCCGAGCGTCAGGAGTTGCAGACCCTGCTCACGCGGGCGGGGTTTGCCACCGGCGGCGTTGACGGGCGGATCGGTCCCAACACGGTAGAGGCGATCCGAGGGTTTCAGCGGCGCGTCGGGATGGAGCCGGACGGGCATCCTTCGGTCGGGCTGTTGCGG
>PAPR01000052.1 GCA_002709085.1 Pseudooceanicola sp.
CTGGTGCACCATCACCTCTGCATTGGGCAGCGCATACCGCATTCCGGCGTGCCCCCCCGCCAGCAGGAGCGAGCCCATGGAGGCCGCCTGCCCGATCACCAGCGTGCCGACCTTGGGCTTGATGTACTGCATGGTGTCGTAGATCGACAGGCCACTCGTCACCACGCCGCCGGGGCTGTTGATATAGAGCGAGATGTCCTTGGAAGGGTTCTCGGCCTCAAGGTGCAGAAGCTGCGCGACGATCAGGCTCGACATGCCGTCATGCACGGGACCGGAAACAAAGATGATCCGCTCCTTCAGCAGGCGCGAAAAGATATCATAGGCGCGCTCACCCCGGCTGGTCTGTTCGACCACCATGGGAACCAGCGTATTCATGTAGTTTTCGTAAAGGTCGTTCATGTTCATCCCTGCCTGATGCTGCCCGTCCGACCCATAGCCGTCAGGATCACCCAGAGTCATAAGTATGCGGGCCACGGGCTGCAAGGGCACGGGAGGCATTCCGTAACCTTGCGGTAAACCGGACCTCACGTCAGTGGCCGCGGCAAGGGTTTGCTTGGTGAAGTGCGGCGGGGTCTGGCGCCGTGCCGGCTCACGCTTGAAAAACGGTCGAATTGCCCTAGGTCTTGCCACGTCCCGTCAGGTTGGTCGGCAGCTTACACGGTGCCATCCGACCCCCGGTGGAGAGCCGAAGCCCCTTGCCGGCCGATGACCTGCTCGACTACCATCACCTGGCCTGTTGATTGACCGAACCCATGTTGCAACGCCTCTTACAAACCTTTGCGACCGCTGCCACGCTCACGCTCGTGGTCGCGCTGCCCGGTCGGGCGGCTGAACTGGTGATGGTGGAGCAAGCGGGCTGCGTCTATTGCGCCGCCTGGGATGAGCAGATCGCGCCGATCTATCCCAAGACGGCGGCAGGCACCTACGCCCCCCTGCACCGCATCGATCTGCGCGACCCGGCCCCCGAGGGAATGCAATTTGTGCGGCCGGCTGTCTTTACCCCGACCTTCATCCTGATCGGAGACGAGGGTGATGAGCTGGGCCGTATCGAGGGCTATCCGGGCGAGGATTTCTTCTGGAGCCTGTTGGAGGCCATGCTGATCGACAAGACCGAATTCGACCGCGCGATTGTGGAGACCACTGCGCCCTCCGCAAAGGTGCGGCCGTGAGTATTTATCACGAGATTAAGCCGGGCGGATCGCCCATGCGCCATCCTTGCGAATAAAACCGGCGCGTTAAGGATGTCGCATAACCGATACGCGATCTATTATGCGCCCGAACCGGGTCCGCTGGCCGATTTCGGCGCGGCCTGGTTGGGCTGGGACCTGGCGCGAGGCTGTGAGGTCCCGCATCCTGACGTGGCGCAACTGCCCGAAGCGGTCGAGGGCTTGACCCGCCGACCGCGCAAATACGGGTTTCATGGCACCGTGAAGCCGCCGTTTCGTCTGGCCGCGGGGCAAACACGCGCCGGGTTGGAGCGTACGGCCAAAGCGCTTTGCGCGGATCGATCCCCGGTCCCGCTCGACGGTTTGAAGGTCGCCCGGCTGGGCCGGTTCGTGGCGTTGCTTCCCGAGACGACGAATGCCGCGCTGTCTGATCTGGCGAGCGGTGTCGTGGCGGGATTGGACAGCTTTCGCGCGCCGTCAAGCGAGGATGAACTTGCCCGACGACGCGCCGCGCGCCTCACGCCCCGGCAGGAAGAGATGCTGCGCACGTGGGGTTATGCCCATGTCATGCAGGATTTCCGGTTTCACATCACGTTGAGCGGTCCACTAAAGCAGGCGCAGGCCGATGCCGTGGTCACAGCGCTGACACCGACCCTGGCGCCGCTGGCCGAGCGTTTGGTGATTCGCGACCTCTGCCTTGTCGGCGAACGCCCGGATGGTCGGTTTGAAACGCTGAAGCGTCTGCCCCTCGGGCAAGCCTGAACCCCACACCTTGCCTCGGGTCAATGGATCGCTTGGGCGCGATGGAGAGGGTCGCCCATAGCGCGGTGTGATGGGGCGGGCGAGGACAGCTTTTTGCCCCGAACCGCCGCGAGAACCTGTCTGACCGCCTCGGGTCTAAACCAGCCGGCCCCAGAGGTCATACTCGCTGGCCTCATCCACCTCGACCGTCACGATATCACCGGGGGATAGCGCGCCTGCATCCTCGTCGATAAAGAGGTTGCCGTCGATTTCGGGCGCGTCGGCCTTGGTGCGGCAGGTGGCGATGCCCTCGGCGTCGATCTCGTCCACGATGACCTCCTGCCGGGTGCCGACCTTGGCCGCCAGCTTTGCTTCGGAGATGCCTTGCGCTTTTTCCATGAAGCGGTCCCAGCGGTCCTGCTTGACCTCCGCCGGCAGATGGTCGGGCAGATCGTTCGACCGCGCCCCGGCGACGTTTTCGTACTGAAAGCACCCCACCCGATCCAGTTGCGCCTCGTCGAGCCAATCCAGCAGGGTCTGGAATTCCGCCTCCGTCTCACCGGGATAGCCGACGATGAAGGTCGAGCGCAGGGTGATGTCGGGGCAGATGTCGCGCCATTCGGCGATCCGGTCCAGCGTGCGCTCTGCCGCCGCCGGGCGCGCCATGCGGCGCAGCGTGTCGGTATGGGCGTGCTGGAACGGAATATCGAGGTAGGGCAGCACCTTGCCCTCGGCCATCAGCGGGATCAGATCGCGCACATGGGGATAGGGATAGACGTAATGCAGGCGCACCCATGCGCCCAGCTCACCCAGTTCACGCGCCAGATCGGTGACATGGGCGCGCACCTCGCCGCCCTTCCAGGGCGAGAGGTCATGCTTGCGATCCACCCCGTAGGCCGAGGTGTCCTGCGAGATGACCAGCAGTTCCTTCACGCCGGCCTCGACCAGCCTTTCCGCCTCGCGCAGCACCGCGTTGACGGGCCGCGAGACCAGCCGCCCGCGCATGTCGGGGATGATGCAGAACTTGCACTTGTGGTTACAGCCTTCGGAGATCTTGAGATAGCTGTAGTGGCGCGGCGTCAGCGACACGCCAGAGGCAGGCAAGAGGTCGATGAACGGATCAGGCGCGGGCGGCACCGCCCCATGCACCGCGTCCAACACCTGTTCGTATTGATGCGGCCCGGTGACGGCCAGCACCTTGGGATGCGCGCCGGTGATATATTCGGGCTCGGCCCCGAGACAGCCGGTAACAATCACCTTGCCGTTTTCCGCCAGCGCCTCGCCGATGGCGTCGAGGCTTTCGACCTTGGCGGAATCGAGAAATCCGCAGGTGTTTACGATGACGGCATCCGCGCCCGCGTAATCGGGCGAAATGGCGTAACCTTCGGCCCGCAGGCGGGTCAGGATGCGTTCGCTGTCCACCAGCGCCTTGGGACACCCAAGGGAGACCATGCCGATCGAGGGCTGGCCCGCACGGCGGGTGTCGTCAATACGCGGCAGCGGCGCGAGATCGGGGCGGAGGTTTGGCGGATTCTGAGACATCACGCCGCCTATACGCCCTTGCCGTTTTTTTGCAACTCTCAGGTGACGTCTTGTCGGCGGGCCGCTTGTGGCGGATGCGCCGCGTGATAGTCTGTGCGCGAGGGATCCTTGGGGAGGGATTATGCGACTGATACGCCTATTGATCGGGACGGTTCTGGTCTTTGTCCTCGTGCTTGGTGCGGGGCTCTTCCTCGTCCCCGGTGAAAAGATCGCGCAGGTCGCGGCGGATGAGCTGACCCGGCGCACGGGGCGCGAGGTGCAGATCGCGGGCGAGGCAAAGATCAGCCTTTGGCCCGATCTGGGTGTCACGGTCGCCGCGCTCAAGATCGCGAATGCCGAATGGTCGGAGAATGGGCCGATGTTTCAGGCCCGCTCTGTCAAGATCGGGGTGGATGCCGCCGCCCTGATGCGCCGCGAGATCAAGATCCGCACGCTGCGCGCCGATAATCCCGAGATCCTTCTGGAACGCGACGCCGAGGGCAATGGCAACTGGGTGATGGCGAGACCGCCAGCCGCCCCCGCAAGCGCCGCCCGAGAGCAGGCCGAGACGCAGCCCGCTGCGCCGCCCTCCCCCTCGCGCGCCCTGCCCGCCTTCACGCTTGATCGCGCGGATATTGCCGGGGCCTCTATCTATTATGTCGATCACCAAACGGGCGAAGAGATCAGCCAGCGCGACATCGACCTTGCCCTTACCTACCCCGATGCGGGGGGCGAGCTGGGCCTTGATCTGACGCTGCGCCCCACTGCCGAGGTTATCCGCGTGGAGGGCGTGATCCAGGACCCCGCCGCCTTTATTGCCGCCGCCATCACGCCGCTGACGCTCGACATCACCGGTCCCGGAACCAAAGCGCGGTTCGAAGGGCGTGGCTCCATCGTGCCCGAAGCCGAGGGCCGCCTGACGCTCGATATTTCGGACACCTCGGCGCTGGCAATTGCGCTGCGCCAAAGCGACCCGGCCCTGCCCGAGGGTCTGGGGCGCGATCTGGCCTTGTCCGGGGCCATAACCTGGACCCGCGACGGAAAGCTGGCCCTGCGCGAGGGCAAGCTGACCTCAGGGACGAACACCGTCGCCGTGGCCCTTGACCTGAGCACAGCAGGCCCCCGGCCCCGCTTGAACGCGCAACTGGTGGCGGACAAACTCAACCTCGCGCCGCAAGCCGCCTCTGGCGCGGCCCCCTCGGGCAAACCCGACCCGGCAAGCGGATGGTCAACGGCGCCGATTGATGCCTCCGCGCTCGCCCTGCTAGATGGTGAAATCGCGCTGAGCGCGGCCTCTGTAGACATTGGTGCAACCCGGCTTGGCGCGACGCGGGCGGTCGTGGCGGTGGACCGCGCGCGGGCGGTCGTCACCCTGCGCGAGGTCGAGGTCTTTGAGGGGACGCTGCGTGGAGAGTTGGTCGCCAACAACCGCAACGGTCTCTCCGTCGGCGGGGAGGTTGAGGCCAGCGGCATCGCCCTCGCCAGAGCATTGAGTGATCTGGCCGGGTTGACCCGGTTCACCGGGGATGCCTCGGCGCGGATCAAATTCCTTGGCGTCGGTCAGACCGTGGCGGCGATCATGAATTCGCTCTCCGGCGAGGGTGTGATCGACACCGGGCGCGGCACCATCGAAGGGCTGGACCTCGACCGGCTGTTCCGCGGCGGCGATCCCTCGGGCGGGACCACGATCTTTGACGCGACGAACGCCACCTTTTCCATTGAAAACGGCGTTCTGTCCAACAAGGACCTGCTGATGAAACTGGCAGGCATCGAGGCGCGCGGCGAAGGTCTGCTCGGGCTGGGAGAACAACAGGTCGACTACCTCTTTACCCCGATCAGCCTGACCGCGCGCGACGGACGCGGCATCGCCATTCCCGTGCGGATCCGCGGACCCTGGGCGGGGCCGAAGATCACGCTCGACCTCGACCGCGCCATTCAGATGAACGCGTCGGAGGAAAAAGCGAGGCTAGAGGAAAAGGTCCGCCAGAAGGTCGCCGACGAGCTGGGACTTGACCAGGCCGAAGGCGAAAGCACCGAGGACGCCGTGCGCCGCACGATAAAAGAAGAGGCGGCGAAGGGTCTGTTGAACCTGTTGAACCGGTAGCGCGAGACGGGTCTCAGCGCAAAGGCCCTCAGCCCGTCAGACGTGCCGCCAGGCGCGCCCTTCGCGCCGCATCCACACCGATACTGTCGAGATAGGACACCGGTCCGCCATAGACCTCGTCCACGTGGGCCAGAACCGCGCGCATGGTATCGGGAGGCGAGGCCAGTATCTGCTCTGTCCGTTCGGCAGAGGCCCCGTGATTGCGGATCGAGATCCGCAGCCGATCCATCAAGGATGCCCCGAGCTGCGTGGTCAGCGCATATTCCGCGATCACGATGTCACGCGCGACCCCGGCATTGGACAGGAGCAGCGCGGCGATGAGGCCGGTGCGGTCCTTGCCGGCGGTGCAATGGAAATAGACACCACCCGGCGCGGCCTGATCAATCGTTGTCATCACGCGCGCAATCTTGTCCTGGCAGTCATCCAGCGCGCATATGTAACGAATGCCCATGTTGAAGTTCCCCGCGACCTCCTCAGCCATCCGGTCAATCGGGGCCAACCCGTCGAACAGGGGAATGTTGACATAGGCGACACGCGGATCGCGGGCCAGAGGGTTCGGCGCCGCCGCGATTTCGTCACCACGCCGCAGGTCGATGATCGTCGCCAGACCGCGCCCAAGCAGGTCCTCACGGTCGATCTCGTCAATGCCGGTCAGCGCGCAACCGCGCCAGATCGAATCGGGTCGCGTCACTGCGCCATCCCCCGCAGCGTAGCCCCCGAGGCAACGAATATTATGAACGCCCGCATAGGGCAGCGCACAGGTGGCGAGGGTGGTGGTCATAGCGATCTCCTGCGGATATGGCGGCAAGGTACGCCATATGTCCGGGAAGGCAAGACCGGCGCGTGGTCGGTTTTCGGCAGGGATCTGTCAGCCGAAAGAACGCCTGCGTCGCGACGAGTACGCTTGTGCCACGCTCGGGAAGCGTCAGCCCCGCCCGACATCGCGGCGCGCGACGGAGACGGATTTCAGCACCGCGAAACAAGGCGTGCCGGGGGCCAGCGCCAACGCCTCGGCAGAGCGTCGGGTCACACGCGCCAGCATCAGATCACTGCCCGAGCGGAGCTGCACCATGACCCCCGGCCCTTGACCGGGATGCAGCGCATTAACGATCACCGGCAGCACGTTGAGCGCAGAGATATCGCGCGGCCGACTGAGGGCGATCATCACATCCTGCGCCTCGATCCGCACGCGAACAGGCGCGCCGGGCGTCCCCGGCATGCCCGGCAGCAGCAGCGCGCCGCCTGACACCGAAACTTCGGTCAAGCCGTCGGCGTGTTGCGCGGCGATCCGCCCTGCCAAAACCGAACCCGCCGTGCGCGGCCCAAAGATCGGCACCAGATCGGGGTCGGAGAACAGCGCCGCCGCCGGGCCCGCGCGCACCACCTGCCCCGCGTCCAGGAGAACCAGCGTGGTGGCAAGGCGCGCGACCTCTTCGACGGAGTGTGACACATAGAGGATCGGCATCCCGGCCTCGTCCCGCAGGCGTTCGAGATAGGG
This sequence comes from Pseudooceanicola sp., assembly GCA_002709085.1. Taxonomy (GTDB): domain Bacteria; phylum Pseudomonadota; class Alphaproteobacteria; order Rhodobacterales; family Rhodobacteraceae; genus Pseudooceanicola. The sequence goes on from PAPR01000052.1 coordinate 7,031, forward strand.
CAGGATCTCATCCTTGCGGTCGCGGTCGAGCGAGGCGAGCGGTTCGTCCATCACCAAAAGATCCGGCGACGAAAGCAGCGCGCGCCCGATCCCGACGCGCGCCTGCTCTCCGCCCGACAGGTTTTGCGGGCGACGGGTGAGCAGGTCGGTGATGCCCAGCATCTCGGCTATGCGGTCAAGGTCGCGGTCGTTCGTAGCACCATAGAGCAAGTTCGCCCGAACGCTGAGATGCGGGAACAGCCGTGCGTCCTGAAACACGTAGCCGATGCGGCGGCGATGCACCGGCACCCGGATGCGGTCGGCGTGATCAAAGAGCACCCGCCCGTTGAGCACGATGCGCCCCGCATTGGGGCGCAACAACCCGGCCACCGCATTGGCTATGCTCGTCTTGCCCGCGCCGGAGCGACCGAAAAGCGCGGTCACCCCCTCGGGCGCATCGAAGGTCGCGCGCAGATCAAGCGCGCCAAGCCGATGGCGGATGTCGACGTCAAGGCTCACCCCCGCACCCGCCTTGCCATGCGCCGCGCGAGCGCTTCGGAGGCGATGAGCGCGACGGTGGCGACGATGATCGACACCGTGACCAGTCGCAGCGCAGCGCCCTCCCCGCCCGGTTGCTGCAGAAAAGCGTAGATCGCCGACGGCAGTGTGCGGGTTTCGCCGGGAATGTTCGAAACAAAGGTGATCGTCGCGCCGAATTCGCCCATGGCTTTCGCAAAGCCGAGCACCGACCCCGCCAGCACACCGGGCAGGATCAGCGGCAGCGTGATGGTGGCAAAGATGCGCAGGCGTGACGCGCCGAGGGTGGCGGCGGCGTCCTCCAATCGCGGATCGACCGCCTCGATCGCCAGCCGGATCGCGCGCACCATCAGCGGAAAGCCCATGATCCCCGCCGCCAGCGCCGCCCCCGTCCAGCGGAACGCAAAGACCACGCCGAGCGCCGCCAGACCCTGCCCCAGGGGGGCGACCGGCGAGAGCGTGATCAGCAAAACATAGCCAACCACCACCGGCGGCAGCACCAGAGGCAGATGCACCACGACGTTCAGCGCCTCACGCCCCACGAACCGTCCGCGCGCCAGCAATAACGCCACACCGACCGCCAAGGGCAGAGAGACCAGCGTCGCCACCATCGCCACCTTGAGCGACAGACCGACCGCCGCCCATTCCTGCGGCCCCAGCAAAGTCGTCACGGAGCCCCGACCGGATCGAACCCGGCGGCCTCAAAGAGCGACAGAGCCTCGGGCTGCGCGAGGTAGTTCAGGAAATGGATGGCCTCCGCGCGCGCGCCGCGCACAAGTGTGCCGGGATAGGTGATGCCTGTATGTGTCTCGGGCGGAAAGGTCGCGCGCAGGTGCACGCGCGGATCGGCCCCGGCGTCCGTGGCATAGACGATACCCCAGGGCGCGGCTCCGGTGGCCACCAGCGCCAGGGCCGCGCGGACGTTGTCTGATTCAGCGAGGCGATCCTTGACCAGATCCCATTGACCGAGAGCGGTCAGCGTCTCTTGCGCGTAGACCCCGGCGGGGACCGAAGCGGTCAGCGCGACCGCCAGGCGCCCGCCCTCGAGCGAGCTGTCGAGCAGGCCGGCGAGATCAAGCTCCGGCGTGAGCTCCACGGCATCCCCCGGCGCGTGAGAGATCAGCACGAGTTGATTTCGCCACAACTCGCGCCGGGTGGGATTGACGATCAGCCCGAGGGCGGCGAGGTGGTCGATCCAGCCCTGATTGGCCGACAGGAAGATATCCGCCGGCGCCCCCTGTTCGATCTGGCGCGCCAGGACTGAGCTGCCGGCGTAGGAGATCACGACCTCATCGCCCGTCTCCTCCGAAAAGGCTTGCGCCACCTCGTCCAGCGGTCCGGCAAGGCTGGCGGCGGCAAAGACCAGCACGCGTTCAGCCTGCGCGGGCAGCGCGAACGCCAGGAACGTCAGCAGTGGGATCAGAATGCGCAGCATGGTAGAGCGCATGTCACCCAAGCCGCCCTCCGATTTCAAGTGTAAAGCGCCGCGCCGCTCGCTTGCCCTGCGCGCGGTCAGGGTGCATACCGCCGGATCAGCAACGAAAGCACTCCCATGTCCGTGACGCTCGCCTCCCTTCTCGATCTGGCTGCCCTGCCCCATGACGAGGTGATCGACGTGCGCAGCCCTTCTGAATTCGCCGAGGATCATCTGCCCGGCGCGATTTCCCTGCCCGCGCTGGATGACGCCGAGCGTGCCAAGGTCGGCACGATTTACACGCAGGTGGATCCCTTTCAGGCGCGCAAGATCGGCGCGGCGCTGGTTTCGCGCAATGCCGCGCGGCATCTGGAGGGGCCCTTGGCGGACCGTCCCGGCGGCTGGCGTCCGCTGGTTTATTGCTGGCGGGGCGGACAGCGCTCGGGCTCCTTTGCGGTGATCCTCAGCCAGATCGGATGGCGGGCGGATACGCTGGAGGGCGGGTATCGCAGTTATCGCCGGCTGGTTGTCTCGATGCTGCACGAGACCCCGCTGCCCTGGCGGCCGGTGCTGATCGACGGCAATACCGGCACGGCCAAGACGCGCCTGCTGCACCATCTGGCGTCCGAGGGTGCGCAGGTCGTCGACCTCGAAGGGTTGGCGGAGCATCGCGGCTCTCTCTTCGGCGGGCTGTCCGGGCCGCAACCGGCGCAGAAGATGTTCGAGAGCAGGCTCGCCGCCGCCCTCAGCCCGATGGACCCGGCCCGTCCGGTCTACATGGAGGCAGAGAGCAACAAGGTCGGCGATGTGCTGATCCCCGCCTCGGTCTGGAAAGCCATGCTCGCCGCCCCGAGAATCGAGGTTGCCGCGCCGCTGGAGGCCCGTGCCGGACACCTGATCGAGACCTACGCCGAACTCACCGCCGATCCCGACGCGCTGGCAGCTATCATCGACCGACTGCGTCCCTACCATTCCGCCGATACCATCGCCGACTGGCAGGGCAAGGCCAAAGAACGGGCGTTTCGCAACCTCTCTGCCAGCCTAATGCGGGACCATTACGATCCGCGCTATGCCAAGAGCATGGCCCGGAAATCTGCCGCCATAGCCCGGCATGACTTATCCGATTTGAGTGAAAAGACTTTGCGGGACACGGCGGGTGCGATCCTTGCCGCGCACGGCGTCTGACATCTAGCGCAGGGTGATCCCGACCGGCGCGTCGGTCATTTGACCGATCACCGCCGCCTCGACACCGCGATCCCTGAGCGCCGCGAGGGTGGCCTTAGCCTCTGAGGGGTCGAGCGCCGCGAGCAATCCGCCGGCGGTCTGAGGGTCATACAGAAGCGCCGTTCTGTCACTCTCCACACCGAAGAGCGGCGCGTCTGCGCGGTTCGCCTCATGCAGCGTCGAGCGGACCCCGGACTGGGACAACACCAGCGCGCCGTCGTACAAGGGCACTGCCGAAGCGTCGATTTCCGCCCCGATGCCCGAGGCGCGGCAGATCGCCATCAGATGCCCGGCAAGACCAAAGCCGGTGATGTCCGTCATCGCCCGAGCCTTGCGCAGCGCCCCAGCCGCAGCGCCCTGTCCCGCCGCCATCGCGGACCAGAGCGCGGCAATGTCGGCGCCGCGCGCCTTTCCCTGCATTTCTCCGGCCAGCAGAACGCCCGTTCCAATGCGGCCCGTCATCAGCAGCACGTCCCCGGCCCGCGCGCCCGCGACCGTGATCGGCGCGTCCGGGCACAGCCCGGTGACGCTGAACCCGATGGTCATCTCCGCGCCCATGGTCGAATGCCCGCCAAGGATCACCGCGCCCTCTGCGGCAAAGACATCGCCGGCGGCCTGCATGATTTCGGCCATCATCCGGGCCTGCACGCGCTCCGCGCTGCGCGGGATGACGATCTGGGCCAGGGCGGCCTGTGCCTCTCCCCCCATGGCACGTATATCGCCGAGGGCGTGTTGCGCCGCGATCCGCGCCAGCAAGCCGGGATCATCGGTGAAGGCGCGCAGATGATCGGTGGTCAGGACCTGTCTCGTTCCGCCGATCTGCAGCACGCCGGCATCATCCCCCGGTCCGGTCAGCACGTCATCGCGCACGACCTGCGGCATGTCTTTCAACACGGCAGAGAGGACCCCGGCCCCGACCTTGGCTCCGCAGCCCGCGCAAAGGGGCGCCGCGATATGATCGCTCACCCCCTTTGCCGCATCCTTGGGCAGTGGCGCGGTGGCCATCGCGGGGAGGTCGGTGAGTCGCTGCATGAACCTCCGGTCAATCCGGTCTTTCCAGCGCCAGATCGCGGCCCCCACGGGCAGGATTGGCAGGTCGGGCCATTTCTCGGCCGCCGCGCGCCGATCGCCGAGCGAGACGAGGCGCAGGAAATTCCGCTGTGGCCGGAACGTCGTCATCGACTGGCCTCTGACCGCCGCTCGCAGGTTCTGCACCAGCGGTTTGGCAGCGCGAACGGCAAAAACTCCCGCCTTGGGCCGCGGCGCATGGGTCAGGCGCGCGCAGTCACCGGCGGCAAAGATGTGATCATGTCCGACCACCTGCAAGGTGTCGCGCACATCGATGAAACCCTCGGTCAGCGGCAGGCCCGTTCCGGCCAGCCAATCCTGCGGGGTCGCACCGCCCGCACCAACCGTCATGGCCGAAGGCAAGCGCTGACCGTCCGAAAGGACAACCGCATTCGCCGTGACCTCTGCCGCCTGCCCGAGGACCAGTTCAACCCCCTGACGCGCCATTTCGGCCCGCAGCCGATCCGCGAGCGCCGAACCGACCCCGGTGACGCCCGAGCGTCCGATGACCCGCACCCGCCCCACCCCGCCAAGCCGATGCTTCATCGCCAGCGCCAGTTCGACACCGCCGAGGCCGGCGCCGATGACGGTCACGTCGCCCTGCCCGCTCTCGAGGTAGCGCGCCCACCCCTTGGCAAAGCGCACGAAGGGTTTGACCGGGATCCCATGTTCCGCGAACCCCGCGACACCCGGCAAATCTCCCGTGATCCCGATATCGAGGGAGGCGACGTCAAAGCCGACCACACGGTCGCCCTTTCCCTCACCCGCTTGCGCGACCGTGACGATACGCGCCTCCGGGTCCAGCGCCGTTGCAGCGCCAAGGATCAGCCGCGCCCCGGCAAAGCGGGCAAGGCGCACGAGGTCGATCCCGATCTCGTCGGCGCTGTAATGGCCCGCGACGTGCCCCGGCAGCATCCCTGTGTAGGGTGCCACCGGGCGCGGATCGATCAACGTCAGGCGGACCCCCGGCACGGGCCGCATTCCCCACATCCGCAGCACCAGCGCATGGGCATGCCCGCCCCCGATCAGCACGAGGTCGGTCGTCAGGGGCACAGTTGATTGCATATCAGGTCGACCTCGGACAGTGGCAGGCAGGAAGAGCACAGCAGGAGCACAGAGCGCCCCACAGCTAGCCCGCCGGGCAGCGCACGTCCATGCGACGTACCCTTGCAGAACACTGCATTGCCTCCTCACCCGGCAGGCAGATCAACAGGGGCCAAGCGCCCGGACAAGGCAAGCCTCACCTCTTATTCGACTAATTTGTAAGCATTGAATCCGGAAATGATGGATTTGGATGCGAAGCGTGTTACTTTGTGTTTCCCCACCCGTCACGCCGGATTTTGCTATCCCGGCACAGCGCACTAGGCTCAAATTATGGATGAGAATCAAATTTTCGACGAAATGTGGGGACGGAGTGAGACGCTGCGCGCGCCTTACGGTCTGTTCAAGGACTGGTTTGACGGCGAGGAGCCCGCACGCCTGCGGGCCAAGCAGCGCGAGGCCGAGGAGCTGTTCCGCCTCACCGGCATCACCTTTAACGTCTACGGGCGCGCGGAGGCCGAGGAACGGCTGATCCCCTTTGATATCGTGCCGCGCATCATCTCCGGGCTGGAATGGCAGCGGTTGAGCAAGGGCATCGATCAGCGTGTGCGCGCCATCAACGCCTTTCTGCACGACATTTACCACGGACAAGAGATCATCAAGGCCGGGCGCCTTCCCGAAGAGATGATCACCAACAACGACGCCTTCCTGCCGGAAATGATCGGCGTTCGCCCGCCCGGCGGCGTCTATACCCATATCGTCGGTATCGACCTCGTGCGCACCGACGACAATCAGTTCTACGTGCTTGAAGACAACGCGCGCACACCCTCCGGTGTCAGCTACATGCTGGAAAACCGTGAGACGATGTTGCAGATGTTCCCCGAGCTTTTTGCCCGCAACCGGGTGCAGCGGGTGGAGAATTACCCCTCCGATCTGCGGACCTCGCTCGCGGCCTGCGCGCCCGGCGGGGCCGGCTCCTCGCCGAAGGTGGCGGTGCTGACGCCGGGCATCTACAATTCGGCCTATTTCGAACATGCCTTCCTCGCCGATCAGATGGGCGTGGAGTTGGTGGAGGGCCATGACCTGCGCGTCATCGACGGGCGTGTCGCCATGCGCACCACCCAAGGATACGAGCCGATCGACGTGCTCTATCGTCGCGTCGATGACGATTTCCTCGATCCGCTGAATTTCAACCCCGACAGCGCATTGGGAATCCCCGGCATCATGGATGTCTACCGCGCCGGCGGCATCACCATCGCGAATGCACCCGGCACCGGGATTGCCGACGACAAGGCGATCTACAGCTACATGCCCGAGATCGTGCAGTTCTACACCGGTGAGCGGCCAATCCTAGAGAATGTGCCGACTTGGCGCTGCTCTGAGCCCGACGCGCTGGCCTATGTGCTCGACAACCTCAGCGAGCTGGTGGTGAAGGAAGTCCACGGCTCCGGCGGATACGGTATGCTGATCGGCCCGACGGCGTCGAAGAAAGACCTCGCCCTCTTCCGCAAGAAGCTGAAGGCCCGCCCCGGCAACTACATCGCCCAGCCGACGCTGGCCCTGTCGACGGTGCCGGTGTTTTCGAATAAGGGTCTGGCGCCTCGACATGTGGACCTGCGCCCCTTTGTCCTCGTCAGTCCGAACAGGATAAACATCACGCCCGGCGGGTTGACCCGCGTGGCGCTGAAGAAAGGCTCTCTGGTGGTGAATTCTTCGCAGGGTGGCGGAACCAAGGACACCTGGGTGCTGGAGGACTGATGCTAGGCAAGACGGCAAATGGCCTGTTCTGGATGTTTCGCTATCTGGAAAGGGCCGAGAACACCTCACGCTTCATTGAAACCGGTCAACGGATGGCGCTGACGCGGCTCGGTTCGGACGAGGGTGAGTGGCGTTCCATCATGCAGACAGCGGGCGCGCTCAAGGGTTTTGAGGCAACCGGTGAGGATTTGACAAAAGACGCCGCGCTCGACTGGATGCTGCGATCACGTGACAACCCCTCTTCGGTCCTGACCTCGATTGAGGGCGCGCGGCAGAATGCCCGGCTGGTCCGGACCGCCCTCACCCATGAGGTCTGGGAGGCGATCAACGGCTGCTACATGCGCACCCGTGAACAACTGTCGCGCAAGGTCTCTGACCGTGACATGCCCGCGGTGATGGGCGCGATCCGTCAGCGCACGGCGCTGGTGCGTGGCGCCACACACGGCACCATGCTGCGCAACGACATCTACAACTTTGCCCGGATCGGCACATTCCTTGAACGCGCGGACAATACTGCGCGGATTCTCGACGTGAAATACTACGTGCTGCTGCCCTCGGTGATGTCGGTCGGGTCCTCCATCGACAACGTGCAATGGGAAACGATCCTGCGTTCGGTCTCGGCCCGAGGTGGCTTTCGCCTCGCCTACGGCAATGATTACGATCCTACGGATATCGCTTACTTCCTGATCCTTGACGGCCGTATGCCCCGCAGCCTCGCGTTCTGCATCAGCAAGATCCGCGACAACCTCGGACATCTTGCCAAGAATTACGAGCTGACCCCGGAGTCCTCACAAAAGGTCGCGGACCTCGAAAAAAGGTATCTTTCGCGCGACATCGAGTCGATCTTCGACGAGGGTCTGCACCACTACATTCAAACCTTGCTGACCCTGATCGGAGACCTGGCCATGCAGATCGAAAAAGACTACCGGTTCTACGAATAGCCATGCGTTTGAAAATCAGTCACACCACTCATTATACCTTTTCCGACCCGGTTCACACCGGGTTGCAGCAGCTGCGCATGACCCCGCGAGACCTGCCGCATCAGAAAGTCGACGGGTGGTCAATCGAGGTCACCGGTGCGGAGCATCAGCTGACCTTTGCGGACCATCACCGCAATCGGGTCGACCTTGTCAGCCTCGACAAGGACATCACCGAAATGACGATCGTCAGCAGCGGTGAGGTCGAGATCTCCGACAACAACGGCATTTTGGGGCGTCATACGGACCCTGTCCCCCTATGGCTCTACCGCCGCACGACCGCCCTCACGCAGCCCGGTGTCACCCTGCGCAAACTTGCTCGTCAGGTTGAGGGCGAGACGGATCTCGACCGGATGCATGCGCTGATGGCGTTGATCAGCGGCGCGGTGGAATACAAGCTCGGCGCCTCAACCTCCGCGTCGACCGCCGAGGATGTCATGCTCAGCGGTCAGGGGGTCTGTCAGGATCACGCCCATGTCTTCATCGCCTGCGCTCGCGAGATGAACCTGCCCGCGCGCTATGTCTCGGGCTACCTGCTGATGGACGACCGCACGGAACAGGACGCGATGCATGCCTGGGCCGAGGTCCATCTGACCGGCTTGGGCTGGGTCGGGTTTGATGTGTCAAATTGCATCTCTCCGGACACAAGATATGCCCGTGTCGCGACGGGTCTGGACTATTCCGATGCCGCGCCTGTAACTGGCACCCGAACGGGCGGGACGAGCGAAGCTCTGAGCGTTCAGATTGAGGTGGCCCAGCAACAATAGGGTCAACAAACATTGGGATCGGGACCGGGATGACATATTGCGTGGGCATGGCACTGGACCGGGGTCTCGTCTTCATGTCCGACACCCGCACCAATGCCGGGCTCGACAACATCTCGACCTTTCGCAAGATGTACCACTGGGAGGTTCCGGGCGAGCGCGTCATCACCGTGATGACCGCGGGCAACCTGGCGACCACGCAGGCGGTTATCTCGATCCTCGACGAACGGACCAAGGCCGCCAATGACCGCGATCCGTCGATCTTTGCCGCGCCTTCGATGTTTCAGGCCGCGCGCATCGTCGCCGACACGCTCAAGGACGTGATCTTTCAGCACACGCAGGCCGGGCAGCAGGCTGCGGCCTTTAACGCGACGATCATCCTAGGGGGCCAGATCAAGGGCGGACCGCCGCGGCTGTTCCTGATATACCCCGAGGGCAATTTCATCGAGGCGGGCGGCGACACTCCCTTCTTCCAGATCGGAGAGATGAAATACGGTCGCCCCATCCTCGTGCGCGCCTATGAGCCGGGGATGAGCTTTGAGGAAGCAATGCGCCTCCTGCTCGTCAGCTTTGACTCCACGCTCAAGGCCAACCTGACCGTGGGGCTGCCGTTCGACTACCACCTCTATGTCGCCGACTCCTTCGAAAGGGGCCGAAGCGGGCGGATAGAGAAGGACGACGCCTTTTTTGACATTGTCTCGCAGGGCTGGGGGGATGCGCTGAAGACCGCGCTGGACAGCTTACCGACTTTCAACTTCGACAGTTGAGGGCGACGGGGCGTTTGGATGAGTGGCGCGCGTCGCCTGGGTCGAATTGCGATACAACCTCTTTTATATACTAGAATCCGTGGACATTCAGGAGTCCCAGCCGGTCTGATTGCTGAATCAAACTTCCGAAAGGGAGGTTTGCCAAAAGGGAGGTTTGAATGAACGAGCAACGGTTTGTCGTTTCGGATGATCATTGAGAGCGGCTTGAGCCGCATCTACCCGGCAAACCACCGACAGGGGTAACGGCTAAGGATATCTGGCTGTTTCCAGAGGCTGTGTTTTGGCTATTGCGCAAAGGGTCCGATCCTTTAAGCGCGGTCGCAGAGCGTTGAGCTATGTCTGCGAGGACTACGTAATCGGCAGCGCTGGGTAGCGATACATTGCTGTGACGCAACAGTATCTGCGCGCCCTGGACGCGCATATTGCGCTCTTCGCCAAAGCGGCTGACTATGAGATCTAAGTGCTATGGCCGGGCGACAAACCCGGTCGACTTCCAGTCCTGATGTAATCAAAAAGTGGTGGTCCCGACAGGATTCGAACCTGTGACCTCTCGCTTCGGAGGCGAGCACTCTATCCAGCTGAGCTACGGGACCATCTGTTTCTGGGCATATATCTGGGCATGCCAGATTTCAATCCAAAAAATAAACCTTTTTATTTCAACATCTTGCAACCACGTAGGTTCGCCTTCGGAGGGCAGCGCTCTATCCAGCTGAGCTATGGGTGCCGCAGGGCGGGCTATAGGGCATCCGGCGGCGGCTCGCAATCTGAAATCCGTCCTGGGGCGATGCTCACCACGCTCGCCTGCGGCTTGGATATCGCATGTCGCAGGCCTGATCGCCCAAGCAACGACCGCGATTGACCCACCCCCTACTCAGGCTGAGCCAGGGCCGGCAGGCGAACACGTGCGGGTACCATGCTCAGCGCCCCTGCAAATCACATCGCCTTGCCACAGGTCCAACCATTCCGGCGCGGACATCGCCTCGGCCACTCTTGCGGACGATTTACGCGAAGCGGGCGCGGATACCGCCGCGACGTGCTACACTCGATAGCGGTTTCCTGTCGATTGACGGAACCGCGATATTGATTCGTGTCGCGCGCTTTGGCACAGCTACACAACGACCAGAGGGGGAACCATGCGCCAGACCGAGGGCAAGCCACAGGCGGAGGGCATCCACGACATCATTCGATCTCTGCAGCATCTGGAGGGGCCTTTGCTGCCGATCCTGCATGCGATCCAGACCGCCTATGATCATATCCCCGAGGCCGCCCTGCCCCTCATCGGCGACGCGCTCAACCTTACACGCGCCGAAGTCCATGGCGTCATCAGCTTTTACCACGATTTCCGCACGACCCCCGCCGGTCGCCATGTGGTCAGACTCTGCCGCGCCGAGGCCTGTCAGGCGGTCGGGGCGAATGGCGTCGCCGCGTCGGTGCTCGGCACCCTCGGGATCGACTGGCACGGAACGACAGGCGATGGCCGCATCACGGTCGAGCCGGTCTATTGCCTTGGCCTCTGCGCCTGCGGACCCGCGGCAATGGTGAATGGCAAGGTGATCGGACGCACCGACGCCGCCCGGATCGGGCGCGAGCTGGAAGGGTTGACCTGATGAGCCGCCCATTGATCAAGGTCTACGTCCCGCTCGACAGCGCCGCCCGCGCGCTTGGCGCCGACGATGTCGCCGACGCGATCCTGCGCGAGGCCGAGGCGCGCGACCTCTCCATTGAGCTGATCCGCACCGGCACGCGCGGCATGATCTGGCTGGAACCCCTGGTCGAGGTGGACCGGGGCAAGGGCCGAATTGCCTATGGCCCCGTCACGCCCGATTCTGTGCCCGCGATCTTCGACGGCAGCGCTGATCCCCTCGGCCCCGTGGAGGCGATCCCCTTTTTCGCGCGCCAGACCCGGCTGACCTTTGCCCGCTGCGGCGTGATCGATCCGCTGTCCTTGCCTGACTACGAAACCCACGGCGGCCTGATCGGTTTGCGCCGCGCGCTCACCATGACCCCCGAGGCGATGGTAGAGGAGGTCAAGACCTCGGGCCTGCGCGGACGCGGTGGCGCGGGCTTCCCCACAGGCATCAAATGGGACACCGTTCGTCTGACAGAGGCGGATCGGAAATATATCGTCTGCAACGCGGATGAAGGCGACAGCGGCACCTTTGCCGACCGGATGATCATGGAGGGCGACCCCTTTTGCCTGATCGAAGGGATGATCATCGCGGGCCTTGCCACAGGCGCGACGCGCGGCTTTGTCTACATCCGCTCGGAATACCCCGACGCGATCGCCATCATGGACCGCGCGATCCGCATCGCGCGCGAGACGGGCCTGCTCGGCCTCGACATCCTCGGCTCCGGCCAGACTTTCGAGATGGAAATCCGCATCGGTGCCGGGGCTTATGTCTGCGGTGAGGAAACCTCGCTTCTCAACTCGTTGGAGGGCAAGCGCGGTGTCGTGCGCGCCAAACCGCCCCTTCCGGCGCTCAAAGGCGTCTTCGGCAAGCCCACGGTGGTCAACAACGTGATCTCGCTGGCGACGGTGCCGGTGATCTTTGAAAAGGGTGCCGCGCATTACGCCGATTTCGGCCTCGGGCGGTCGCGCGGTACCATGCCGATCCAGATCGCCGGCAATGTCGCTCACGGCGGGCTGTTCGAGACGGCCTTTGGCATGCCGCTTGGGGACCTCGTCAACGACATCGGCGGCGGCACCGCCTCGGACCGCCCGGTAAAGGCGGTGCAGGTCGGCGGCCCGCTCGGCGCCTATTTCGCGCCGCATCAGTTCGACACCCCCTTTGGCTACGAGGACTTCGACGCCGAAGGCGGGCTGATCGGCCATGCCGGGATCGTGGTCTTTGACGACAGCGCGGACATGCTCTCCATGGCGCGCTTTGCGATGGAGTTCTGCGCGGTGGAAAGCTGTGGCAAATGCACCCCCTGCCGCATCGGCGCGGTGCGCGGCGTCGAAACCATCGACCGGATCGCCGCGGGGGACCGCTCGGCGCCTGCCCTGCTCACCGATCTATGCGACACGATGCGCGACGGCTCGCTTTGCGCGCTCGGCGGCTTCACACCCTATCCGGTGATGTCGGCACTACGCCTCTTTCCTGATGATTTCGGACTAACGACGGAGGCCGCGGAATGACCCTCCCCCTCGTCTTCCACGAAATATCCCGGGGGAGACGGCGTGACACGCCGGCGGGTGCAGCGCCCCTCACCCCTTCGATCCCACGAAAGGCCCGCTCATGAAAGACTTCATCATCCCGCCCAAGGATTGGGACATGGGCACCCCGCTGGCAAAATCGGACACCCCCGTCACGCTCAAGGTCGACGGGTTCGACACTACCGTCCCGGCGGGCACATCTGTCATGCGTGCGGCGATGGAGGCGGGGATCAAGATCCCCAAGCTTTGCGCCACCGACAGCGTCGAGGCCTTCGGCTCCTGCCGCCTTTGCCTGGTCGAGATCGAGGGCCGGCGCGGCACCCCCGCCTCCTGCACCACGCCGGTCGCCGAGGGCATGACCGTCACCACCCAGTCCGACCGGCTACACAAGCTGCGCAAGGGGGTGATGGAGCTTTATATTTCCGACCACCCGCTCGACTGTCTGACCTGCGCGGCGAATGGCGATTGCGAATTGCAGGACATGGCCGGGATGACCGGGTTGCGTGAGGTCCGCTACACACCCGGTGAGAACCACTATGCCCCGACCACGGGCGGGTCTCTCACCCTCAACGACATCCGCGCCAAGACCCCGGACGCGGCGAGCAATGCGCGCTACATCCCCAAGGACGACTCCAACCCCTATTTCACCTACGACCCGGCCAAATGCATCGTCTGCTCGCGCTGCGTGCGCGCCTGCGAAGAGGTCCAGGGCACATTCGCGCTCACCATCGAGGGGCGTGGTTTCAAAAGCCGCGTCTCCTTTGGCGCCAAGTCGGACGATGCGCTGCACTCCGACTGCGTCTCCTGCGGAGCCTGCGTGCAGGCCTGCCCGACGGCGACCCTTCAGGAGAAATCCATCGCCGAGATGGGCACCCCGGACCGCGCCGTGCTGACCACCTGTGCCTATTGCGGGGTCGGCTGTTCGTTCAAGGCCGAGCTGAACGGCGACAAGCTGGTGCGCATGACACCCTACAAGCACGGCAAGGCCAATCGCGGGCATTCCTGCGTCAAGGGCCGCTTTGCCTATGGCTATGCCGAACATCCCGACCGCATCCTGAAACCGATGATCCGCGAGCGGATCAGCGATCCCTGGCGCGAGGTCTCCTGGGAGGAGGCGATGCGCTTTACCGCCGAGCGGCTGGGCACGATCCGCGAAACCTACGGGCGCAAATCGCTCGGCGTCATCACGTCGAGCCGCTGCACCAACGAGGAAACCTACCTCGTGCAAAAGCTGACGCGGCAGGTCTTTGAGAACAACAACACCGACACCTGTGCACGGGTCTGTCATTCGCCGACGGGCTACGGGCTAGGCCAGACCTTTGGCACCTCCGCCGGGACGCAGGATTTCGATTCCGTCGAGCAGACCGACATCGCCATCGTCATCGGGGCCAACCCGACGGACGGCCACCCGGTCTTTGCCTCGCGGTTGCGCAAACGTCTGCGTGCGGGTGCGAAACTCATCGTCATCGACCCCCGTCGGATCGACCTCTTGGCCACCCCGCACATGGGCGAGGCGCATCACCTGCCGCTGCGCCCCGGTACCAATGTCGCCGTCGTCTCGGCCCTCGCCCATGTCATCGTCACCGAAGGGCTGACAGACGAGGCATTCATCCGCGAGCGGTGCGACTGGGACGAATACCGCGACTACGCCGCATTCATCAGCGATCCGCGCCATTCGCCCGAGGCAACCGAGATGCTGTCCGGCGTGCCTGCCGAAACCCTGCGCCGCGCCGCCCGCGCCTTTGCCACAGGGGGCAACGGCGCGATTTACTATGGCCTCGGCGTCACCGAACATTCCCAAGGCTCCACCACCGTCATGGCCATCGCGAACCTCGCCATGCTGACCGGCAACATCGGGCGCGAGGGCGTCGGCGTGAACCCCCTGCGCGGCCAGAACAACGTGCAAGGCGCTTGCGACATGGGATCCTTCCCGCACGAACTGCCCGGCTATCGCCACGTGAAAAACCCGGAGGTCCGCGCGATCTACGAGGACCTCTGGCAGGTGAAGATCGACCCCGAACCGGGCCTGCGCATCCCCAATATGCTGGACGCGGCGGTCGAAGGCACGTTCCGCGGCCTCTACGTTCAGGGCGAGGACATCCTGCAATCGGATCCCGATACCAAGCACGTCGCCGCCGGCCTTGCCGCGATGGACTGCGTGATCGTGCATGACCTCTTTCTGAACGAGACGGCGAATTACGCGCATGTCTTCCTGCCCGGCTCCACCTTCCTGGAAAAAGAGGGAACGTTCACCAATGCCGAACGCCGCATAAACCGCGTCCGCGAGGTGATGAAGCCGCGCAATGGCTACGCGGATTGGGAGGTCACGCAGCTGCTCGCCAATGCCATGGGGGCCGGCTGGCACTACACCCACCCCGCCCAGATCATGGCGGAAATCGCCGCCACCACCCCCAGCTTTGCCCGTGTCACCTATGATCTGCTCGAGGAAAAAGGCTCGGTCCAGTGGCCCTGCAATGACGCCGCACCCGAGGGCACGCCATTGATGCATATCGACGGCTTCGTGCGGGGCAAGGGGCGGTTCATCGTCACCGAATATGTCGCGACGGACGAAAAGACCGGGCCGCGTTTCCCGCTCCTGCTGACCACCGGGCGCACGCTGACGCAATACAACGTCGGCGCGCAGACCCGGCGCACCGATAACACCATCTGGCACGCCGAGGACCTGCTGGAGATCCACCCCCATGACGCCGAAAATCGCGGCATCGCCGATGGCGGTTGGATCAAGCTTGCCTCCCGGTCGGGCGAGACCACGCTGCGGGTCACGATCACCGACCGCGTCTCTCCGGGTGTGGTCTACACGACCTTCCACCACCCCGACACACAGGCGAATGTCGTGACCACGGATTATTCCGACTGGGCGACGAACTGCCCGGAATACAAGGTGACGGCGGTGCAGGTCGCGCCCTCCAACGGGCCGACGGAATGGCAGGAGGATTACACCGCCCAAGCCGAACGGTCGCGCCGGATCCTGCCGGCGGCGGAATGAGGGGCGACGTGACGCGACCCGAGGCCCCCGGCGACATGCCGGGGCCGGATGACGGCAGGGATGTCTCTGCCGCCACGACCAGCGCGCGCGCGATCCGTATCGGTGGCGGCGACAGCGGCGCCATGTTGCGCACCCTGCCAGAAGAGGTGCCGGTCGCGCTGGTCTACAACGGCTCCACCCAGGCGGTGATGATGGCCAGTCCGAGGGATCTGGAAGACTTCGCGCATGGTTTCTCGCTGAGCGAAGGGATCGTTACAGCGCCGTCGCAAATCACCGACCTTTCGGTCGAAACCCACGCGGCCGGCATCGAGGTCCGCATGTGGCTCGCGCCCGAGCGCGCGCAGCTTCTGACGCAGCGCCGACGCGCTATGATCGGTCCCGTCGGCTGCGGCCTCTGCGGGATCGACTCGCTTAGCGAGGCCAGTCGCACCCTGCCCCGCGTGACCGCCGAGCCGGGATTAAGCGTGGCCTGCATCACCGCCGCCCCGAGCGACTTACGGCGTAAGCAACCCCTGCATGACGAGACTCGCGCCGTCCACGCCGCCGGGTTTCTCACAGCCGAGGGGATCATCTGCGCGCGCGAGGATGTGGGGCGGCACAACGCGCTCGACAAAGTCATCGGGGCGTTGTCACGCCAGGACATCGACGCGAGCATCGGCGCGATGGTGATGACCTCGCGCGTCTCCATCGAGCTGGTGCAGAAGTGCGCGCTGGCAGGTTGCGGAATGCTGATCGCAGTCTCCTCGCCGACCGGCCACGCCCTGCGTGCGGCCGACGCCGCAGGCATCACCCTGATCGCGCTGGCCCGCGACGCGACGGCCCAGGTCTTTACCCATGCTCACCGCATCGCGGGGTTGAGCGCAGTAGGAACCGACGATGTCGCCTGACAAGATGATCACCATGGCCAACCAGATCGCGACATTCTTTGACAGCCAACCCGGCCCCGATCAGGCCGCCCGCGTCGCCGATCATATCAACGATTTCTGGGAACCCCGGATGCGGCAGCAACTCGCCGCCCATTGCGCAGAGGGCGGCACGGGCCTGTCGCCACTGGTGATGGACGCGATGAAGGACATTCGCGTGCCAGACGAGGGTGCGGTTTAGGCGCGGAGCGAGGGTTTCCTTCCGCCTTGCCCGCCGTTCGCCGAAACCCTCATCAGCGCACACAGAGGCACGGCCTTGGCCCCCACATAACAGGCGAGGCCCAGCCCCTATCCGATCCGCACCAGGTGATTGTCCCAGGCACGTTCGGCCATCTGTCGCTGCACGACACGGCCCTGGCGCAGGCTCAACACACCGCCCAGACCATCCGTTGCCAAAAGATCATTGCCATCCGCCGCCAACCCGCAGACATCGCGGCGCAGGATCGCGCCCGTAAAGTTGCCGCTCCGACCAAACAGATGCACACGTCCACCGCGCGGCGAGGTGATCCCGACCTGCCCGCCCGTCATCGCGACGCTGCCCGCATAGCCCTGCATCGCCACTTGCTCGGCCAGATCGGCGGTGCACAGGCGTGGCGCCGCCCCCCGACGATGCAGGCCCAACAGGGGCACAGGCTCTCCCGGTTCGCCCTGCCACTGCATGGCAAAGGCGACCTCAGCGCCGTCGCTCGCCAAGTGCCGGATCGAGGCTTGGGCCAGATCGTCCGGCAATTCGACGACCTCCTCCACCCCGCTTTCGGAGGCATAGGAGAGGTTGGGGCGCATGCTGTCGAGGTTCAGCTTCGCGCGTCCATGATCGGGGTGTGTGCGGATACCGCCATTTGCGATAACCAGCACATCATCAGACAGACCACCCCCCGACAGCGCGAGGAGCTCATGCGGCCCGATCCCGCCCGATGCCATTTCGCCGATCCGACGATAACCCTCACGACGGGACCAAAGGCCGATGCGCCCCTGTCCGCTGTCTACGTGATTTTCACTGGTGCACAGCACATCGCCCCCCGCGATGAACGCCCCGTGACCGTAAAAGTGCCGGCCCGGCGGTGCGTCAAGGCGATGCGCCACCCGCCCGCGCGCGCAATCCACAACCAGCGCGAAGGTCCCCGGACGGCGGGCAAAGGCGACCGCTTCGGGCGCGACGGGATGGGCCGTGGCGGCGTGACCACGACCGGGCAGCGGAATGCGAAAGACGTCCTGCCCCTGACCGTCCAGCCCAAAGAGCGCATAGGCACCGTCCCCTTCGCGCGCCGCCGCGAGGTAGGAGGGATTGCCCGCGTCCGCCCATGTCAGACGTGGCAGCGCCGCCGTGGCGATCAGGCTGGCGAGGAAGCCGCGGCGCGTCGTCATCTCAGTCCCCGTCCGCCGAATTGAACCCGACCGACACGCCCAGCTGACGACCGATCTCGACCTTCGCGGCCTCCTGCGCGGCGCGGACGCGTTGTTGCAGGATCTCGACTTTTAGTCGGCCCGAGGGGTCGGCGACTCCGGCAAAGACCGGATCATCGAGGTCTTCGGCCTGGATGATCGCGTCTGTGAAAGCGGCCTCGCTCACCGGCAAGGGGCCCTCGGCCAGCGCCTCTGCCAGATGCTCCAGCGCGCGCAGGTTCAACAGGACATTGCGCAGCGACCGACCGGATCGCCGCGCCTCCGCCCGCTCGGGGCGCGGACGTTCAAAACTGCCCATGGGGCGGCCAAGGCGTTGATCGGCCGTCCATTCCAGCCCGGATAACAGTGCCGTATAAAGTTGCTGTGCCGGTTCGTCCTCGCTGAGGTAGACCACATTGCCCGCCTGCCCCGCCGTCTGCATCAAGCGCGCCTGTTCCTGCCAGTCGGCAGTGGTCGCGGCTGCCATGCGCGACAGATCGACCGCTAGCGCCTGCACCAGCCGACAGGTGTAGCTGTCGCGCCCATATTCGGCATAGTCCGGATCGAACAACAACCGTTCCAGCGCCATCAACCCACGCCCGGCGACGGAGACTTCGGAGAACTGATCCGCATTCCCCACCGCGCTATCCTCATTGCGCAGCAGCGCCGCAACGGTCGAGCCGACCATCCCCCGCTTGTCCGGCCAAAAGGCGATTGCCAGCCCGCGCCCGTCCGTATCCAGCGGCCCGAACCCCAGATGGCTGACCCCCATCCAGGCGTCAAAGGTGTTGTGGAATGAGGGTCTGACCCCTGCAGCAGTGCAATCCGCCGTGGCATTGACCGCCAGCGCACGGGCCTGCACGGCGAAGGTTTGAAATCCGGGCAGGACATGCTCGGTCAACGCCTCGGGGACACCCGCCCGCGCCGATGTGGAAAAGATCGGCACCCCGACACAAAGTGTCAGGGTCAGGGCAATCGCCAGGCAGCGCGCGCCCCGACGCCTTGCCGGCCCGAGACTGGATGACGCAGACGCGTAAGACACGGGCACGGTCTCGGGCACTGACACGCGCACGGGCACGCGCACTGGCACGCGCACGGGCACGGGCGACCCCAACAAGACATGGACGGGATTGGCATAGGCGGGGCGGGTCATAAGCTCTCCAGATAACGAATGAGGTCGGCGCGGTCCCTGGGGGTCACCTGCGCCACGTGATCGCGTGCGGGCTGCGCCTCGCCGCCATGCCACAGCACCGCTTCCAACAGCGACCGGGCGCGACCGTCGTGCAGATAATAACTGTGACCGTTCACCTGCGGCGTCAGACCGATACCCCAGAGCGGCGGCGTTTTCCACTCCCGCCCCGTGGCGCGCCCTTCGGGGCGGTGATCCGCCAAGCCTTCGCCCATGTCGTGCAGCAACAAATCGGTGAAGGGCCAGATCAACTGGAAGCTCTGCTCGGGCTGACCTTCCAAGCGGTCAGTCACGAACTTTGGCACGTGGCAGGAAGCACAGCCCGCCTCGTGAAACACCCGCTTGCCGTTCAACACGGGCGGCGACCCGGTGTCGCGCCGGGCCGGCACCCCGAGGTTCCGGCTGTAAAAGGTGACGAGGTCCAGCCCCTCCCGGTCCACTTCGGTGCCACGCTCATCGCCATCACCATGCGGGGCGGCGCGGCAGGTGGCCTGGGCCTCGGTGCAATCACCCCAGGGCGCGGGAAACAGCGGGGTGGAGATGCCGATGTCCCCGGCAAAGGCCGAAGCGCTTTGTTCCCGGATCGTCGCGGCCCCGGCCTTCCAGCCAAAGCGCCCCAGCATTGGGCGGTCAAACTCGAACGACCAGAGGATCTGGGGCCGCCCCGAGATGCCATCGCCATCGCTGTCCTCGGGGTCGGTATGGGCAAGGATGTCCTGCGCCGGGATCGCCTCCAGCAGCCCGAGGCCGATCATCTGCGGCGCGACGCGTGGCGACAGCATCGCGCCCTCGGCCAGTGGACCATATCCCAGGTCGGCGGCGCGCCACGTCGGGTGGCGCAGGCGCGCGACCCCGCCTTGCAGGGGGACCGCGACCTCCTCCCAGGTAACCGCCAGGCGGTACTCCGCCGGGTGGCCTAGGACGCCGAAGTCCTGCAACTGACCGCCATAGACCGGGTCCGGACGACTGTGCTGCCGCGTGTCGCCAAGGGACAGCAGGAACGCCTCGATCTTGCTGGCCACCACGGCTTTTTTCGCGGGCACCGAGACGCGCAGGAACATCGAGGCAGCGCTGTCCTCTGACCCCTCCGGGGGATGCCCGCGCCCGTCCTTGAGGTGGCAGCGCTGGCACGACCGGGCGTTGTAAATCGGGCCCAACCCGTCCGACGCCAGCGTGGAGGAAGGCGACGACACCCAGAGTTTGCGGAACAACCCGTTGCCGACCTTGAAGTCGAGCTCCCGCTCGAAGGAGATATTGCCCGGGGGCTGCGAAAATGCATCGGCATCGCTGCGCGCCCGCACGGTCGCCCCGCCTGCCGGATTATCCTCGAACGGCTCGGGAGCTGTGAAATCGGCCGGTGCGGCGGTCACGCGTGCGATGCGC
>PAPR01000053.1 GCA_002709085.1 Pseudooceanicola sp.
CGTCCGGGCCTTCGCCGATCGTGGCGGAGACTTTCAGTCCCGCCGCGATCTCGTCATTCTCAATGCCGTCAACGCGCGACATCATGCGCACACCCTCGTCGAGATCGACCAGCACCACATTGTAATCGCCGCCCTTCTCGGGCTTTCGGCGGATGATCGTGCGCGCGTAGACCGTGCCGCGCCCAGAGGGCGCGACCCACTTCAGATCAGCGCTGCCACAGGCCGTGCAGATCACGCGCGGATGAAACACATGGGTGCCGCAGGCGCCGCACTTCTGTATCTCGAAAACGCCGTCGGCCAGCCGGGAGGCAAAGACGGCATCCGGCCCCGGACCTTGAACTATACCACTCATCTTCAGAACCCGATGTGGTACCCGCCGTTCACGCTCACGTGCTGGCCGGTCATGTAGGATGCCGCGTCGGACAAAAGGAAACAGACCGGCCGCGCGACCTCGCTGGGCGTGCTCATCCGTCCCATCGGAATCTGCGCCATGTACTTGCCGACGAACTTGTCCGAGCGCACCGTCTCGGTCATCGGTGTTTCAACCATCCCAAAGCAAACCGAATTGACGTTGATGCCATAGCGACCCCATTCGCGCGCTGCACACATCGTGAGGCCCAGCACGCCGGATTTTGCCGCACCATAGTTGATCTGACCGATGGTGCCGCGCCGCCCAGCGTCAGACGAGATGTTGACGATGGCGCGCCGTGCGGGGGTATCGAGGTTCTTCTCGGCCTGCTCCTTGTAGTAGGTGCCGACCGCCTGAAGGCACCCGAAAACGCCAGTGAGGTTCACGTCGATCACCTGCTGCCAGGTTGCCCGGTCCATCTTGTGAATCATCGCGGCACGCACGATCCCGGCGTTATTGACCAACCCGTTGATGTCTCCGAACTCATCGCGGGCGAACTTCACCAACTGATCGGGAAAATCGGGGTCAGCCACGTTTCCGACGATGGCGCGGGCATTGCTGCCGATCTGTTCGGCGGTTTCCTTCACACCTTCTTCATTGAGGTCGTTTACCACGACCTTCGCACCCAGTTCAGCGGCTAGTGAGGCCACACCACGCCCGATCCCCTGACCGGCGCCGGTGACAATTACCACTTGGTCTTCCATAGACATCGGGTTGATCATGTTCGTTTCTCCTTGGTTCGATTGATTTCATATTTCATGACGCAGGATCGCCGTTGGCCGGCACCGTAAGTCGTTTTATGATCGCGTCGCCATGCGCAAGGAGGCGACCGTTCTGATCGACGACCTCGCCCCGCATGAAAATCAGCTTGCGCCCGCCGCCAGCGATCCGCCCCCGCGCGGTCACCACGTCGCCTTCTGCCGCCGAGGCGACAAAGCTGGTGGTCAGCGATAGTGTCAGACAGCGATGACCCGGGAGTCCTTCACCCGCGAAGGACGCGCCGAACGTGACCGCGTTGTCCAGCATCGTGGCGTATATACCGCCATGCGCCTTGAAGCTGCCGTTCAGATGATCCTTGGTGATCGTCAGCTCTAGCTCTGACTTTTCCGCCGACCAGTGCACAAAGCGAACGCCGAGAAATGCGTTGAATGGGGCGGGTACGTAGGGTTTGCCGTCTTGCGCGCTCATCTTAAGCCGTCTTCCTGTCGCGTGAGAAGTATATGATGACTGCCGCCAGCGCTGCCAATCCGACACCGGCGCTGATTGTGCCGAGGATCGGGACGGACATCATCGCGCTCGCGGGCCAAGCAATGGCCAGACCACCGAGCCCGAGAAGAACCCTGACAAAGGCACCCACAGTGTTGCTTTCGATCCGACCGACACCCAGCAGATACCCCTGGAGCCCGGCACAAATCAGCAGGACGCCAAGTCCCGCCCGCAGAATGGTCAATAGACTGTCCAGCAGCCCTGCCTGCAACGTGTAGGCGGGGTCGAGCACAAAGAAGAAGGGGATCACATAGATGATCGTACCCAGCTTCATCGCCTGAAAGGCGGCGGCGAAGGGCCGCGCCTGCGCAATCGCAGCGGCAGCGAAGGCGGCCAGCGCCACGGGCGGCGTGATATAGCTGAGCATACTCCAGTAAAGGATGAACAGATGAACCCCGATCGGATCGAGGCCGCCCGCAATCAGCGCCGGTGCCAGTGACACGGCGAGGATCACGTAGGCGGCTGTCACCGTCATTCCCATGCCAAGGATGAAGCTGGTCAAAGCCCCCAGAAGCAGCAGCAGGAAGGTGTTGCCACCTGCGATGAACAGCAGGTCATTGGAGATCGTGCCGGACATGCCAGTCACCGCCAGCCCGCCGACGATCAGCCCCACGGCGGCAAGAATCGCGACCAGCTCGACGAAAAGGCGCCCCGTCGCGACCATGAAATTCACCAGCTCCTGCCATCCCCACCGGGATTTCGGCGAAAACTGGTTGATGACGAGAAGCAGCGCGGTGGCATAAAACGGCGCGATGGCCTCGCGCTTCAAGAACAGCAGCATCCAGATCAGAAGCGCGAAGACAGCGATGAAATACCAACCCTCAGCCAGCACCCTGCCGAATTTCGGAAGGTCGGCACGCGGCACACCTTTTAGCCCGTTCCGCGCCGAGTAAGCGTCGATCTGGGCGAAGAGGCCGAAGAAGTAGAGGAGGGAGGGCAGCACAGCCGCCACGACGATATTCGTGTAGTCCGTCAACAGGAACGTCGCCATGACAAAGGCTGTCGCGCCCATGATCGGTGGCATCAGAACGGCACCGGTCGAGGCTGCCGCTTCGATTCCGGCGGCGTAGCTTGGCCGGAAGCCCACACGTTTCATCGCCGGGATCGTAATCGACCCCGTCGTGAGCACGTTGGTGATGACGCTACCGCTCATCGAGCCGGTCAGCCCGCTGGTCAGAACGCCGACCTTGGCGGGTCCGCCCCGAACATGGCCGAGTCCCGCAAAGGCGATATCGATAAAGAAGGGTCCGGCACCGGTGTGCTGCATCGCGACCCCGAAGATCATGAAGCCGACGACCAGGTTGACGAAACTGCGCATCGGTATGCCCAGCACGCTCTCGCCACTCATGGCGTGGAAAATCGCCGTCTCGATCGGCGGCCGCTGGAAGCCCTGAATCGGACCCGGCGCATAATTGGCGATCATCGGGTAGATGGAGAACATCAGGATGACACCGAACAGCATCCAGCCGCCGGTGCGGCGCGCGGCCACAAGCAACAAAAACCAGAAGGTAAAGCTGGCGATTATGGCATGCGTGGGGGCTGAAAAGTCCCAACCCTTGTTCACCACGCTGCGCCCGTAATAGACGAAGAACGCGCAGGTGCTCACCGCTAGTATGGCCAGAAAGTAATCCCACCATCGCGTCGCACCCTGCGGGTTGGTCTTGGAGCAGGGAAACACCAGGTAGACCAGGGGCAAGGTCAGCAGGAGCATCACATACAGGTAGTGAATCTCGAGCAGACGGACGTCTATGAAAAACCCGAGATTGAAAAGGTGGTTGATCGACGTCGCTGACAGCAGCAGCGCCGATATCGCAAGCATCCAGCGAAGACGACCTGATATGTTGCCTGTACCGACCGGCTGCGCCGTCGTCTCCTGCGGATCCTGTGACATGCCTGCCTCCCCGAAATACGATGATTTTATGATTGCAACGCGGCGCCCCGGTTAAGGACGCCGCGTTGTGTCGTATCAGCGGAAATAGACTTCTTGGTCTGCCGCCTCGAGCGCCTCGGCGCGCGCCTTCATCCAGGCCGCGGTGAACTCTTCTTCACCCTCCGGGGCACCGTCGATAAAGCCTTTCCAAGTTTCGACGAGCAGGTTTTGACGTTCGACCAGCCGATCTTGGTTTGCTTGTGCTTCAGGGGTCCAGAGTCCTTTTTCCTTGAAGTAGGCGACGCTTCCATCGCTCCACGGCATCACCCATTCCAGGATCTGACGGTCCACCCCGTAGGCATTCGCGCCAGGGGCCGCGTCCTTGAACTCGTCAAACCCCTCGTCCATCGCGGCGACGATGTTGCGCACCTCCGTGTGGTCCTGATCCGCTTCGGTGACGAGGATCGGATAGGGGTATAGCGCCATCGGCAGCGGCGAATCCGGGTCGATGCCAGGACCGACCGACACCATGTGTGGTGTCACGAACGGCGTCACGCTGGTGTAACGGGCCCAGCCTTCCGTATCGCTGGCAGGCGTCTCGAGCCATTTGAGGCCGC
This sequence comes from Pseudooceanicola sp., assembly GCA_002709085.1. Taxonomy (GTDB): domain Bacteria; phylum Pseudomonadota; class Alphaproteobacteria; order Rhodobacterales; family Rhodobacteraceae; genus Pseudooceanicola. Next base: position 4,163 of record PAPR01000053.1, read on the forward strand.
GCGGGCTGGACTCGATCTGGTAGTTCACAGTGGTTGTGGTCAGCGCAAAGGCAGCATCAATGCGATCCTCCAGAATGCCTTTGAGCGTGTTCACATAGCCCGAGAATTCAATGCCTTCGACATCGTCCCAAGTCAGGTCCGCAAAGGCCAGCAAGCCCGCCATGTTGACACTGATGGCCGGCGAGCTGACGGCGTTACCCACCCGCTTGCCCTTGAGGTCGGCGACCGTCTCGATGCCGGAGTCCGCCGCTGCGACAACCCCCAGCCCGTAATCGCCAACGGCCTGCAACACGGCCCGAATCGGCTGCGGTCCCCATTCCGGGGTGGCAAAGAGGAACACGCCCTCAACGGCGAAATAGGATGCGATGCCGCAGAGGCAGTAATCCACCGTACCGTTCTTGAGCGGGGTCATCCGCGAGACATCGTTGCGCCCTGGAAGCACACGGACTGTCGTTCCGAAACGGTTGCGCATCATGTTGCCGATCGCAATCGAATGCGCATGTCCGGCCGAGCCGGTGTCGTAGGCCGACCACGCGATCACATCCGGCAGTTCGATGTCTTGCGCGGTGGCGGGTGCAGCCATCGCCAGACAGGCGGCAGCAGTCATACTCGTCCATTTGATGTTCATGGTTCTCTCCTCCTTGTTGTTATTTTTTGCGAAAACGATCGCAGTTCATAGTTCCGAGAACGCCACATCCTTGTCCACACGTATTTCCGGCGGCAGTCCGAGAATGCGTTCTCCGATGATCGTGCGCTGAATTTCGTCCGACCCACCCGCGATCCGATTGCCGGGCGCTGTGAGGTACTCGTTGCGCCAGCGGGCGACATCGTCGCCGGTGGCTGCGGAAATGCCCGCGCCGGAGCCGGCCAATTCCATGCCAAAGGCGCCCATTTCCTGCCTCAGCTTGCCCAGAAGCAGCTTGCCAATCGAGCCCTCCTCGCCGGGTGCCTCGCCGCGCGAAAGCGACGTCATGACCCGGTAGGAGGTGAATTCAAGACCGCGTTGCCGGGCGATGAAATCGGCAAGCTGCGCACGCACTTCGCCATCCTCGATGGCCGGGCGACCGTTGCGCTCGACGCGGGCCGCAAGGGCGATAAGTTCCTCTGCACGCGCGCCGCCACTGGCGCGCCCGACCGAAATGCTGAACCGTTCGTTCATCAGCGTCGTCAGCGCCACCTTCCAGCCGTCTGATTCGCCACCCAAACGGGCGCTGTCCGGGACGCGCAGGTCGTCGATAAACACTTCGTTAAAGCTGGCGCTGCCGGATATCTGGCGGATCGACCGGGTCTCTATGGCCGGATCGGACATGTCCACGAGGAACATGGTCATACCCTTGTGCTTAGGCACCTGTGTGTCGGTGCGCGCCAGAAGGATTCCGTGGCTGGAATAATGCGCACCCGAGGTCCAGACTTTTTGGCCGGAAATCACCCAGTCATCGCCATCGCGCCGCGCACGCGTCCGTATGCCGGCCAGATCGGACCCGGCGGCGGGCTCCGAGAATAATTGGCACCAGATGTCTTCGCCGGTCAGAGCGCGCGGCAGAACCGACGCTTTCTGATCATCCGTTCCGTGGATCATGACCGTCGGTCCGACCAGTCCGATCCCGATCAGGAAAGCGTTGGGCGGCACGGCGTAGCGGCCTTCTTCCTGATTCCAGATCACCTGCTCAATCGGCGTCGCATCCCGCCCGCCAAAGGCGCTCGGCCAAGTCAGACCGGCCCAGCCTGCATCGGCCTTGCGGGCTTGCCAGTCCCGCGCCCGCGCGACCTCGTCAGCGTCGCGGGCCATGAAATGATCCTGCGCCTTTTCGCTGCCGTCCCGCAGGGTGGCGTTGGCTTCCAACCATTCGCGCGCTTTTGCGCGAAAGGCGGCTTCATCGGGGCTGTCGCTAAAATCCATCTGTCAAACTCCCTGTCAGCTTGCGGCCCTTTGGGCGTCCGCCAGATTATCGAGAAGCCGCTCCCGCCACATGTCCGCGGGCCCGAGTTCAGCTTTCAACTGCCATCCGCGGCGCAGAAATAGATGCGGGTCGGCGGCCCAGGTGAACCCGATTCCGCCGTGCAGCTGGATTGATTCCTCGGTGGTGAATTGCACCGCGTCGAGAGCCGTGAGGCGCGCAACGGCAGCCGCTTCGGACAGGCGGCTGTCCCCGCTCGCCAGCGCCCAAGCGCCGAAAAAGGCGTTGGACCGAGCCAATTCGATCTTGGCGAACATATCCGCGAGCCTGTGTTTGACCGCCTGAAAACTACCGATCTGACGCCCGAAGGCACGCCGCTCACCGGCATAGGCGGTGGTCAGGGCCAGCACACGCTCGGCCAGGCCGATCTGCTCAAAGGCCGCCAGAACGGCGGCACCGTTCAAGAGGCGCTGGATCGCTGCGGGGTCCGAGCCTGGCAGCAGCTCGACCGGAGTATTGTCAAAGGTGATCTCGGTTGCCGGACGTGTGCGATCGATCGGGTCCAGCGCACGTTTCGTCACGCCCGAGGCAGAGAGATCCGCGAGGTAGAGGCGTGGCGTGCCGTCTTCGTCCTTGGCGGCGACCAGTGCATGTGTCGCCTCGGCCCCGAAGGTCACCGGGCTCTTTTGCCCTGACAGGCGATCCTGCACCACTTTGGCCGCTACGGTGTGGGGCGCGAGCCCGCCGTCTTCGGCAAGCGCCGTGGCGATGATCGTGCGTCCTTCGGCTAAGCTGGGCAAGAGCGATTTACGCTGGTCTTCCGACCCCGCCGACTGAATGGCCGGAACGGCCAAGCCTAAGACAGACAGGAAGGGTACGGCGGCCAGGCTGCGGCCGATTTCTTCGGCTAGGACGGCCAGTTCCACTGCCCCCATCCCCGAGCCACCCTCGGCTTCTGACATGGCGAGGCCAAGCCAACCGCCCTTAGCCAACGCCGACCAAGTTGCCGTGTCGAATCCTTCGCCACTGTCCAACCGGTCATGTGCAACCTCCAGTGTGGCGTGATCGCCCAGCATCCGGGCAAGAGTTTCGCGAATGGTATCCTGTTCGTCGGAAAAACCGAAATTCATCTCGATCCGCCTCCTAAACGGTGGGTGTCGAACCCGCTGCCAGTCGAGGGTAGTCGTGTGGACTGGGCGCTCCAAACGCTATTGCGGCCGAGTTGCGTAAAATCATATATGTGCAATGTCACCGAATTGGCGGATTTTTAAACCTCCGAGGCGATTCATCATAAATGTGCTCGATCTTGGTGAGAGGCCATGAAATGGACCCTGGCATTGTTTTCTTGCAGTCTTGGCACTTAATTTAATGGCACGCAGAATCGGGGTGTTCGTCAGACAGGCGAAAAGGTCCCCGCGCATTGATTTTAAAAAGGAAAAACGGCATGGAAACTGTTGGTCTGGGATTTTGCTATGAGGATCTGCCTTTAGGGCGCAAGTTTCGGACCATCGGTCGTACCGTGACCGAAGCCGATATCACGAATTTCATCAATGCCACCGGCATGCTCGAAGTGCTGTTCATTAACAGCGATTTCCGGGAAAAGGAATCCAACATTGCGGGCTTTGCTGCCCCCGGCGCACTGGTATATTCTTTTATGGAAGGGCTGCTGACCCAATCCACGATGCAACACACAGGCTTTGCCTTTCTGGAAATGGAACTGAAGGTTCTGGGCCCGACATTCGCCGGCGATACGGTGCATTGCGAAGTCGAAGTGATTGAATCGCGACGCTCGAAAAGCCGATCGAATCGGGGACTGGTCCGGACGCGAAACAAGGTCTTCAAGCACACAGGCGAACAGGTGCTGGAATATACCCCCTTGCGGATGATCAAGGCACGCACGACGGACGAAGAACCGTCTATGTAATTAGCCGGTTGACCGCCCCCTGTAGGGGTGGCGCAGATGGAACCCTCAGCTTGGACTGCCCTGCGGGCCTTGCTCGTAGGCGGGCGCATCGCTGAACTGGAGAGAATGTCATGAAAACCGCGCAGTCTGACCAGATTGGATCGACCGGCCGGCCGTCGGAAGGTCCACGGTCACTGACGCGGATCCTGGCGCTGTTCGATTTGTTTGCGCAAAGCAACCGGCGCATGACGCTCGCTGAACTCAGCACCACCCTGGCTTGTCCGAAAAGCAGCCTGCTGGTACTTCTTCGCCCGCTGACTGAAAAGGGTTATCTGGTGCGCGAGAATGATACCTATTCTCTCGGACCGAAAATAATTCAGTTTGCCCAGACCATCTTAACTCACCACCCGTTCGAAGCGGTCCTTCGCGGCATCATGACCGAACTCGTGGAGCAGACCGGGGAGACGGTCCTATTCGCGATTCGCGACGGGGATCGGGTGGTCTATACATCGGTCATAGAAAGCCCGCAGGTCGTTCGCTACGTCGCACATATCGGGGTCAACCGTCCTCTGTTCTGCTCGGCCTCGGGCCTTGTCACGCTGGCCTATGATACGCCCGAAGAGCTTGACGAATACTTTCGCCGGACAGAACTAAAGCCGCTCACGCCCAATTCGGTGACGGACGAGCAAGTCCTGCGCCGCCAGATCGCCGAGATCCGCAAGGAAGGATACTGCGGCACGATGGGCACGGCGCACATTGACGCCGCAGGTGTGAGCGTTCCGGTCTTGCGTGCCGATAACCAATTGGCCGGCGCGCTGGTGATCGGGGCGCCGGTCGCACGCGCGGCCAGGAACAAGACGCTGTATGTCACGGCTGCCAAGGCCAGCGCGGCGCAACTGTCGCGTGCCTTGGGTTATCGTGGTGACCCGAAACTGGATGCCGTGCACTAGCTGCGCAGCTCGCCTCACAGGCTGAGACGCGCAGGCGGCATTGACCGTCCCGCGCGACTGTCAGGTTTCAATCCGCTTTGTTTATCGCAGACCAAGACCGCGCGCGATGATACCGCGAAGGACCTCGCGCGTCCCGCCCCTGAGCGAGAAAGAGGGAACCGCAAGTTCCGTATAGGCAAGCACTGCGGCATAGCTGCTGACGCCCCCCGGCACGGCCGGTCGGGCCAGCAAGCTCCGGGCGAGTCGCGGCATGTCCTGTTCGAAAAGCGCGCCCAAATCCTTGACGATGGCCGCTTGCAGCGCGGGGTTCTGCCCCTCGTTGAGCATCCCGGCGACCGACCGAGACATCCGTCGCAGCACCATCAGATGCGCTGAAAGGCGGCCGATTTCGGCTTGCTGCGCCTCGGTGGCGTCGTCGTGGAGCAGGCGGATCAACTCTTCGATCAGTGCGAAGGAGGACAGGAACCGCTCGGGTCCGCTGCGTTCAAAGGCCAGTTCGCTCATGACCTGGGACCAGCCTCCACCTTTCTCGCCCAGAAGCGCATCGGAGGGTAGGAAAGTGTCGTCAAAGATGACCTGGTTGAAGTGATGCTCACCCCCGATGTCGATGATCGGGCTGATCTGAATGTTTTCGGTGGTCTTGAGATCGACGAGGAACTGGCTCATCCCGCCATGGCGGTCCTCGCTCTTGCCGGTGCGGCAGAACAGGATCATGTAGTCTGCGACGTGGGCGTAGGTCGTCCAGACCTTGGTGCCATTAACCCGAAAACCGCCCTCGACCTCTGTGGCCACGGTGCGCGTGGCGGCAAGGTCAGAGCCGGAATCAGGTTCGCTCATCCCGATGCAGAAACAAAGCTCGCCGGCGGCGATGCGCGGCACGATTCGGCGTTTTTGCTCGTCGGTGCCCTTGGCCAGGATCAGAGGGGCGCTCTGGCGGTCGGCGATCCAGTGCGAGATCACCGGCGCACCGGCGGCCAGCAGTTCTTCGGAGACAACATAGCGTTCCAGCGCGCTGCGAGCGTGCCCGCCGTATTCCTTGGGAAAGGTCATGCCGACCCAACCGCGTTGTGCCAGCTTGCGAGAAAAGTCACGGCTGAACCCGTTCCATGATTTTGCGCGCATCTCGGGCGGGAAATCGGAAAGCTCTTCGGCCAGAAAGGCGCGAACCTCTTGTCTGAGGTCTTCGTGATCGGCGCCGGGCGGGGGTGGGGGAAATGCGGTGAGGGTCATGCCGGGGCGCCTTGTGCAGTGCTGTCAGTGATGAAATGCCAGAATGTATCGTGCGGACTGGTCAGGGCGGCCCGCCCCAGGTCCCTCGTCCAGTCCAGCTCGCTGCCGAATTCGTCCCGCCAGCTCCAGATCCGCTTGGTGAAATGGTGCAGGGCATGTTCCTGGGTATAGCCGATCGCACCATGGACCTGATGGGCCAGCGCGCCGATGGTCTCTGCGGCTTCGCCGGTGCGGCTCTTGGCGGCGGCGACGGCCAGCGCGAAGGTCGGTGTGTCATAGCTGTCAGCTGCCATTTCAGCAGCAACGCGGGAGGCGGACGCTTCTCCGGCCATGGTCGCAAGGTATTGCTGAATCGCCTGGAACTTGCCGATCGGCCGTCCGAACTGGACCCGGTCGTTGGCATATTCAACGCTCATCGTGAGGATCGATTCCATGGCGCCCGCCATGGCGAGGCTGCGCGAAAGCGCGCCCAGCCCGCGCATCACGTCCGACGATTGGGAACCGCCGAACGACCGGGACAGCGGGGCGGCGTCGGCCTCGGTCAGGGCGAGATCGACCTCGACATCGTCGCGCGGCATCCCCGCGAGATCCTGTCCGGGGGCGATGCTCAGGTCTTTCACGGGCAGCGAGAGAACATGATCGGTGCCGTCGATCGCGGCGATCGTCACAATACGGTCGGCCCATCGCGCAAAGGGCACGATAGGAAGGTGTCCCTTCGCGTGCAGGGCCTTGCCACTGCGCGTCAATTCAAGGCTGCCGCCCTCGGCGATGGTCAGCCTGCCACCCGGCAGGGTCAGGCCCGCGCGAGCCAGCACAGCATTCGCGACCAACGTTTCAGCCAGCGGAAGGGGAAGGCCGTGCGCCCCTGCAATCCGGATCAGCCCAAGGGCCTCGGAGGCCGGCACGCCAAAGCCGCCATCGGCCTCGGGTACCAAGGACATATGCAGCCCCGCCTCTTCGATCTGGGTCCAGAGCGCCTCGGGGCATTGTCCGCCCGCAGCGGCCTCGCGAAGCCCGTGGTTGACATGGTCGCGGAAAAGCCGCTCGGCCATGTCGAAAATCATCGACTCCATCAGTTGATCCTTTCAGGCGATGCTTGGGGGGCGGTGGACGCAGTTTTTCCGGACGGCAGCGCCGGCAAATGCAGACGACTCCGCAGGTCCCGACGGAAGGCGTCGGCGGTCGGCGGCACGCCTCCCTCCCTGCGGTACTTTCCAAGGCAATCAGCGATCTTGTCCCCGATTTCCGCGGGTGTCGCCGGGTCCGAAGGTGAGCCTGGGTGCGCCGCGACCGAGGTTTCGTTCAGGGTCTCGTTCCCTTTGCGCAGGACGACATGGACCGCGCCGTGTTCCACGCCGACGTTGTCTGTTCCTGTCTCCGGTTCGGTTTCGATGGTCACCATATCCATCAGGCGGCGGACCTCCGGGCGATGGGGGCTGTCCCCCTCAAAATCGGCCAGGCCAACCTGACCCTGATGCAGGGCGGCAGACAGGGTGTAAGCGGCGCAGAACTTGGCTTCCATGCCGTCCTTGGGATCCGTGACATGCAGCGGCAGCATCACCCCCTCGGGTACGGTCATCTGGATCACAGAGCCGTCGGGCACGGATTTGCCCTTGCGAGCGGTGTGAAGATGACGCCCCGCGGAGATCATTCTGTGTGTGAGATAACAGCAGGGGTAAAGCTTGCGGGACACGCTGCCCATGTCGATCCGTGGCTCGATGTCCGCAGGATTGGCCGCAAGCCCGTCGGTCCCCGCATAAAGATCAAAGAAACCGCGGGGCGCGAAAATATCGGGAGCCCCGGTGATACCGACCTCGGCCATGCGTGCGGCGCGCAACCCGACGAGGGCCGCGTTGCCGGCCTGGATCGGCTTGGCCATCGCGCCGAAATTGATCTGCAATCCACCGGCCAGCGACGCGGAAAGCGAAAGGGCGTTGCCTATGGCCTCCTCGTCCAATTCGAGCAGATGGGAAACCGCCGCTGCCGCTGCCAGCACCCCGATTGTGGATGTGGCATGCCAGCCCTTGTTATAGTGACCAAAGCCCAAGACCTCGCCCAGGGCGACGTTGACGGCCATGCCGACCGCAAGCGCGGGGGCGACGCGATTGGCCGTCTCCGGCCGCGCATCCGCCATGGCCAGCAGCGCGGGCCCGATCACCACACTGGGATGGGTGACGCTGGTTGTGTGCACATCGTCAAAGTCGAGGACATGCCCGGCGACTGCGTTCAGAAACGCTGTTTGTTCGACGTCGCCATGTTCCGCAGCCTTCAGCGGCTCGGTCTGTCCGCCGCCGTTCAACGCGACAAGGCGCTGAACTACCGGCTCATGCCATCCGCCGTAAATAGCCGCCACCGTATCTTCCATGCAGAGCGCGGCCTGCTCGGCATCAATTTCGCCCAGCCGTTGCGGCGTGGCGACGAACCGCGTCAGGCGGGAAGTGAATTCACTGGTCATGTTATGGTCCTCGCTGTTCGCGCACACTGCATCATCTTGGGTGCTGCTATCAATTCGTAACACCACCCTTTTGCACATATGTGTTGGAGTGGAATAATCGCGTTGTGGTCCTTGCGGCGGTGAGGCAATCTGCAAAACAGCGCCTGAACCGCTATCGTGCCGGGTCGGGTGTCAGCTATGCCCAAAGGTTGCTGAACGCCCGAAAGTTGCTGAAAGAAGGTCGAACGTGACTGTAAGTGTCGGCGTGAAAAGTCGAAAAGACAAGGGTTGGCAAGCCAGCGGTCGAGAAGCCAAGAGCAGGCACATCAATAGACCTATTCCGTCGTCGTTTCGCAAATACCCGTCAGCACAGATTCCAGATCGCGGATTTCTTTTGCACGACGACCCGCAAAATCTGCGGATGAGTTCGGCTAGCGGCGAGTCACGGCTGTTTTGCGCGGTGGATTTCGACGCGTTGACACTGTCTGTGGGCCAAGTGACGGCGGAGCAGGCCGGAGCGATCGGTCGCCGCTTTGCGAGCCCCCGTCGAGCGAGGCCATATCGATTTTTCCACCGCAGATCGTCGCGCCGCAAACAGGCCGGATGCATGGGGAATGTGGCCTAGATGTCGTCGGATGACCCTCTGAACCCCTCCGGCTGGCGGAACGTGATCGCCGCCGCCTGCCTGGTGATTTGCCTCGGGGGCGCGATTGTGCAGGGCGCCATAGGGGCCGATGCCGGTGCTGTCGTGGCGGTGCTGTTCTTTGGCATCTATCTAGCACTCTCATTTCGCTTCATTGCCCGCGTGGGGTGGGTCCTGCTTGGCTTTTCCTTCGTGGTGGCGCTTCTGGCGCTGGTGAACGGCGTCGGGGGCGACATTTACGTCGAAGCCGCGGGGCGCGTCGTCTTTCTGTCCGCCCTGCTGACGGCGGTCGCCTTCCTGCGCATTGCGGCCACCAGCGACCGGGTTGTCGAAGTGGCCGGAGAATTCCTCACGCAGCAGCCTCCTACGCGCCGCTATGCCTCACTGGGCGTCGGCGGGCATTTGTTCGGCGTGCTGCTGAACCTGGGCGGGCTCGGTGTGATGCTGGAGGTCATCATGAAAGGCCTGAGGGCGCATCGTCACGAGATGGACGACTTTGTCTATGCCGCACGCAAGCGGCGCATGGTCAGCGCCTGCATGCGCGGGTTCTCCACGGTCGCCTTCTGGACGCCGTTCGGCGTCGCGCTGAACCTGTTGATCCTCACGATACCGGGGCTGGAATGGTGGCACCTGGCCCCCTACGGGTTGTCGCTGGCCGGGTTCCTCTTTCTGCTCGGCTGGCTGTTTGACACGGTAAAGTGGCGCCGCCCGCCGTCGGCGCGTGGCCGGGCGGCTGATCTGACCGGCGATCTGCCGGGGTGGAGCCGTTGGGCCGTTCTGATCGTCGCGGGCCATATCTTTCTTCTCGGCGCATCGGTGATGACGCTGGACAAGGCGACCCCGTTTAGTTTCCAGACTGTACTGATCTTCATCGTTCCCATTTATGCGACGCTCTGGGCCGTGCTGCGCGGCGGGATCGGTGGCGTGGCTTCGATGTCGCGTCGGTTTATCGCTCAATCGCCCGGCTACGCGACCGAGATGAGCGTCATCGCCTCCGCAGGCTTTGTCGGTCTTGTCGCTCTGGAGGTTGTCCCGGTCGAATGGATCGCTGACCACCTCGGCTGGATCGCCGCGCGGCCGGTCCTGACCGTTCTCATGCTGGTGGTCACCGTCTTCCTGACGGGATTGGCGGGGGTCCACCCGATGATCTCTGTGGTGCTGCTGGCAGACGTGGTCAGCCGTGTCGGGGTGGAGGGCCTGTCGCCCCTGGCGCTGGGTCTCGCTTTGGCAGGCGGGTGGAGCGGTATCATCTGCATAGGCCCCGCGATCACCGCGGTCGTCTATGCCTCGGCCATCGTGAAGGAATCGCCAGTGACGATAGGATTTCACTGGAATGGTGCCTACGGCCTTGCGAGCATTTTTGTTGTCGCCCTGGTTGTCGGCGGCGGCGTGGCCCTTGGACTGCTCTAAGACCCGCTGAGTGACACAAAATAACGGCACCATTCGCACATATATGCTCGATTATGCTTGTTAAACTCTGAAGGGGGAAATTCTTGGGAATTGCGGTAGCCTCCACGCGCTCAGACATCCCGAGAGGTCTGGGCGACAAGGAAAGTGTCGGACCGACAAATGATGACGATAGACCATAAAATGAATCCCACACGCCAAAGCAAGGTCATGGGCCTGGACGACGCGGCCATCCTTGCCAGGGATGCCCTGCGCGAGCGGCCTGACCTGTGCCTGGGCGGGCTGTTCAAACAGGGACGCCCGGTCGCATTGGTCCGCGCGTTGCTGGCCGCGGGCGCGCAAGGGCTGCACCTCTATTCTTCGCCTGGCGCTGGGTATGATGTCGACCTGATGATCGCGGCCGGTGCCGTCGAAGAGATGTTCCTCCCCGGTGTGACGCTGGAAAACCGACTCTGCCCCAATTTCCGCAGCGCGGTCGAAGGAGGGCAGGTGACTGCCCATGCCTTGGACGCCCTGACGGTGGTGGGCGGGCTGATGGCATCGGCCAACGGCGTGCCGTTCCAGCCGATCGACGCGCTGCGCGGCTCGGACGTCCTGAAGCACAATCCCCTTATCCGCGAGATCGACTGTCCCTTCACCGGGCGACGCATTCATGCTGTCGGACCTATCCGGCCGCGCGTCACATTCCTGCATGCGCAAGAGGCTGATCGCTGGGGCAACCTGCGTCACCTCAGCACCATGGTCTATGCCGATCAACTGATGGCGCGCGCCTCGGACATGGTCATTGCAAGCGTGGACCGGATCGTGCCGGACGAGGTGATCCTGGACGATCCAACGCGTGTCACGGTCCCGTCCCACTATGTCAAAGCGGTCGTGGAGGTGCCATTTGGCGCGCATCCGACGGCGAGCTATCCGAACTATGCGATGGATGAGGAGCATATCGATGCCTACGCCGATTTGGGCGATGCGGCACGCGTCGGCGACCGCGCTGGATTGGAGGCCTATATCGCACGCCATGTGACCGAGCCGAAAAGCCAGGACGATTACATCAAGGCGGTTGGGGGTCCCGAATACCTCGCCCGTCTGGAAGCGGAGGCTCGGGACAGATGAGCGTGGCGGTTTCACCCCTTGAACAGATGGTCGTCGTCTTGGCACGCGACCTCGCCGACGCCGAATTGGGCGCGGCCGGAGCAGCGGCCCTGGTCCCGATGGCGGCGATCGCATTGGCGCGCGAAATGCACGCGCCCAATCTGACCGTCGGCGGGGAGATGTTCTTTAACCCGCAGCCGGGTCGCCTTTACCCGTCGATGCTGGATGACCGCGCCCTTGGTCACTGCGAAGCAGCCGAGACCTTTATCGAGCTGTTCGGCCACAGCCATCATGGCCTCGACTTCTTTTTTCACAGCGGGTTGCAGCATGACGCCTATGGCAACATCAACCTGCATCATGTCGGCGGAACGCTGCACGCCCCCAAGATGCGGGGGCCGGGGGCTGCCAACCTCTCCTATTCGCACACCTCGACACGGTTCTACATCTGCCCCACGGTTCATAACGCGCGCAATTTCGTGGAAAAGGTCGACTTCCTCACGATCCCCGGACACCTTTCGGGTCCGGAATCGAAACGCGAGGCCGGTTTGACCAATGAGGGGCCGCGTTTCGTGGTGACACCGCGTGCGGTTATGGATTTTGACGAGAAGACCCTGCGGATGCGGCTGAAGTCGGTACACGCCGGGAATACGCCCGAAGAGGTTCAGCGCCAGACCGGATTCGACCTGGCGATCACGGGTGAGGTGCCACAGACGCCCCCACCTACTGACGAAGAGCTAGCTGTCCTAAGACAGCGGATTGACACAACGGGCGCTCTGCGCGTCTGATCGGGTCGAACGCTCACTAAAGTTCAAAAATAACTGGGAGGAAAAGAATGTTCAGATTCAAGTTGACCGAACACCGGGCGGCTATTGGCACAGTCGCGGCTCTGACTGCGATGCTGGCCGGGGGGGCGGTTGCCGCCAAGGACCTTACCATGGGCACGACGAGCCCGACGTCCAGCCACTTCACGATTTCGGTCGCGATGAGCAAGGCGCTTGAGAGCGGCATGGAGGATGTCACCGTCAACGTGATCGAGACCGGCGCCAGCGTGGACAATGTCCTGCGCCTCGCACGGGATGAAATCGACATGGGGCTGGCGACGACCGATATCCTGATCTCTGCCCGGAACGGGACCGGCAAGTTCGAAGGCAATGCCATTTCGGACACGGTTGCGCTTTATCCCTACAGCTCTTCGGTTCTGCTGATCGCCGTAACGGAAGATTCCGGCGTGACATCGCTCGCCGAACTGGATGGCGAGAAGTTCAATCCCGGCATCCGGGGGTCCGCTGCCGAAACCCTGACGACCAACGTGCTGTCGATGTTCGATATCAACGCCGACCTCGTGCACGGTGCCGTCGGTGACGCGGTCGAAGGCATCAAGAACCGCCAGATCGTCGGCTACAGCAAATACGGCGCTGCAAGCTCGGTCGATTCGACGCTGCAGGAACTGATGACCAGCACAAAGATGCGGTTACTCGGTTTCACCGAAGAGCAGGAAAAGGCCGCCGCAGAATCCATGGAAGGCGTGGGCTTCACCACCATGCCCGCCGGTCTGATCCCGGATTCCGAGGAAATTCGGGTACCGAAACTCAATGTCTTTTTCCTGACCCGCACGGGCGTCATGGATGATCAGACCGCTTATGATGTAGCCCGCAGCATCGACGAGAACATGGACCTTCTGATCGAAGCATGGCCGCAGCTGAAGGATTACGACATTGCCGCCGATGCCGTCGCGACGATGGAGGCCGGTGTTGCCTATCACCCTGGCGCTGAACGCTACTGGAAAGAAGCCGTAAGCAACTGAACGACACCGCGGTCAGTCAGCAGGATGCTGTGACCGCACGGGCGGGGCGCTAGGCGCGCCCCGTCGCCACGGGAGGAATCATGACACCGACATCGATCGTAGCGTCGCAATGGGAACGGCGCGGAGAGCAGGCGCTATACGCTCTGTTCGCAGCGTTTGTCGCCCTGCATTTTTATAACGCCCTCTTCGGACAGTTCGAGCCCTTGGTTCAACGCCCGATTTTCGTGGGATTCGGGCTGGGCGGGGCTTTTTTCCTCTATGCCGCGCGGACGTCCCGAACCGGTCGCCGCAACGGGATTGAACGCACGATCGACATCACGCTCGGGCTGTTGGCCTTTGGCGTCTGTCTCTATGTGATCGTCAACCGAGATCGCTATTCCGACATCATGGTGCAATACGGTTGGCTCGACAAAACAGTCGGGCTGATGGCCGTTCTGTTGACGATGGAGGCCGCGCGACGGGTCATCGGCTGGTTCCTGCCCTTGCTGGCGCTGATCACGGTTCTCTATTTCTACTTCGGTTACGATTATATCGACGGGGGCTGGCGCCCGCCGCGGGTATCGGCCCGGACGGCGGTTGAGACATTCTACAGCTCGACCACCGGGATCTTTGGCTATCTCGCGGATGTGGGCGCGCGAGTCATCACGATCTATGTGCTTTTGGGGGCCTTGCTGCTGTCCACTGGCGCGACGGACGTGTTCATGAAAATGGCAACATGGATCGCTGGGCGCACCTTCGGCGGTCCGGCAAAGGTCTGCGCTCTGTCCTCGGCGATGTTCGGGACGGTGACCGGGTCGGCGGTGGCCAACGTCATGGCCACAGGGTCCATAACCATTCCTACCATGAAGCGTCTGCGCTACCCGCCTGCCTTTGCCGGCGCGGTCGAGGCGGTCGCCTCATCCGCCGGTCAGTTGACTCCGCCGGTGATGGGGGCCGGGGCATTCATCATGGCGGAGTTCCTGAACATTCCCTATACCCAGATCGCCGTGGCCGCGATTGGTCCGGCGTTTCTCTATTACCTTGCGATATGGCTGGGTGTGGACCTCTATGCACGTCGCACGGGTCTTCAGCCGACCCCCAGAAGCGAAATGCCTCAGCCGTCGGACTTCCTGGCGCCCGACAAGGCGATTCCGCTATTTCTTCCCATCGCGACAGTGATCTACTTCCTGTTTCAGGGGTATACGCCCAGTTTCGCCGGGGCCGCGTCGATCATCGTTCTGATCCTCTCCTGTGCGGTCGTGCGCCCCTTTGCCCAGGCGGGTCGGGGACAAGGCCTGCGGGCTTGCTGGATCGGGCTGGCACGGGACGTCTATGAGGGCATGGTCGAAGCAGGCCGCGCATTGGTGATGATCGCCGCGCTGTTGGCCTGCGCCGCGATCGTGGTCAAGGTGCTGACGGCGACGGGGGCTGGGGTGAAAATCTCGAACCTGCTGTTCTCCGTCTCCGATCAGGGTCTGATCGTCGCCTTGCTGCTGGCTGCCGTTCTGTCGATCGTTCTGGGCATGGATGTTCCGACCACAGCATCTTACGTGCTGGCAGCGGCGGTCGCGGCGCCCAGTCTTGTGCGGCTTGGCCTGCCGGAACTGACAGCGCATCTGTTCGTCTTCTACTACGCGATACTGTCGGCGATCACACCACCGGTCTGTGCGAGTGTCTATGCGGCGGCCGCCCTTGCCGGAGCGAACTTCTGGAAGGTAGCGGGCCGTGCACTGGTGCTGGCCGGCGCGGTCTATGTCGTGCCTTTCCTGTTCGTCTTCCGGCCGGGTATCCTGGCACAGGGGGGAACAGGCCAGGTCATCCTCGATCTGGGCGTCGCGAGTGCTGCGGTCTTTGCCGTCAGCGTCGGGTTAAGCGGATACCTTCGAGGGACACTGCCCCTTGGCACGCGGGCGTTGTTCCTGGCGACCGCGGCCCTGCTGTTCTATGCCGCGCCGGCGGCGGATATCGTGGGCGGACTGGCGCTGGTCGGCCTGGTGGTATGGCGGTACCTGCGAGGAGAGCGGAAAGTCCTCAGCGACGGATAACTTGCCAACGCCTCACCGCCGTAAAACGAAAAGGGCCGCCGCAGATCATCTGCGGCGGCCCCTTTTTGTTGAGGTTCGAGACCCTCTGATGTCGTTGTCTCAGGTCATTCTGAAATAGGGGAAGGTGACCTCATCCGAGGCTTTCACGAATGTCACCTCGACCTTGGCACCGATGCGCACGGACTCGGGATCGTCGGTCTGAACCCGGCTCATCATCCGTGGGCCTTCTTCCAGCTCGATCAAGGCAACGACGTAGGGCACGTCATCGGCAAAGGCCGGGCCCGCCGGGCGTCGCGCGATGGTGAAGGTATGCACCTCACCACGCCCGCTGACCGTGTCGAACTTCAGATTGTCGGAATGACAGTGCGGGCAGATCGCACGCGGATAGAAGTGATGCTTGCCACAATCGCCGCAAAGCGGAATGTCGAGGCGGCCCTCACGCGCGGCCTCCCAATAGGGCGCGCTGTCGTGGTCGATCACCGGAAGCGGTTTTTCAGTGCTCATCGGCTCAGTCCTTCTGCAAAATCACGGTCGCGCCAGAGGACAGCGTGCCCCCCGTGCCATGCACCAGCGCGGTTTCGGCACCCGCGACCTGCCGGTCGCCACAGTCCCCACGAAGCTGTCGACTGGCCTCGATCAGCAGGAACATCCCGTACATGCCAGGATGCAGCGCGGACAGGCCACCGCCATTGGTATTCATCGGGAAGGCGCCGCCGGGCGCCGTTCGTTGGCCCGAGACAAAGTCGCCTCCCTCGCCGATCTTGCAAAAGCCCAGCGCTTCGAGCGTCAGCAGGACGGTGATGGTGAAACTGTCGTAGACCTCGACCACGTCAATGTCGGAATGGGTCACTCCGGCCATTTTCATAGCGTTTTCGCCGGCCTTCTGCGCAGGAAGCAGACGGGCGAGGTCCGGCATTTCTCCGACGGCCCAATGGGTATGCGCTTCGCCGTAGCCCTTGACCGCGATAGGTTTGGTCTTGAGGTCCTTGGCGCGCTCGGCGGTGGTCATCACGATGGCACCTGCGCCGTCCGTGACAAGGCAGCAATCGAGCAGGTGCAGAGGTTCGGAAATCATCATGCTGGACATGACATCATCGACGGTGAGCGGATCGCGCCGCGTTGCGGCAGGATTCAGTTGCGCCCATTTCCGCGTCGCGACGGCGATTTCGGCCAAGTTCTCCGAGGTGCTGCCGTATTCGTGCATGTGACGCTGTGCGGCCATCGCGTAGCCGCCTACCGGCGTCGGCATCCCGTAGGGTGTCTCGTGCTGCATCGACAGGACCGAAGGGCGACCGCCCAGGTTCCGACTGCGCAGCGATTTCTGGTCCGAGCTGTAGACAATCAGTGCGACCTCGCAATACCCCTCGCGCAGCGCCATGGCCGCATGGGCGACATGCGCCTCAAAGGCCGAGCCGCCGATATTGGTGCCATCGACAAACGTCGGCATGATGTTAAGATATTCGCCCAACGTCACCGTGGGCAGCTGGCCGGGACCCGGCACGCCCCACATGCCTGCGGTCAAAAGACCATCCACATCGCTCAGCTTGAGGCCCGCCTCTTCGACGGCGGCCTTTGCCACTAGGGCGGCGTGGCCCAGTACCGAAGCCTTCGTGACGAATTTACCGTCCTCGATGGGCGCATCGGCAAGGCCGACAATCACCGGATCGCGTCCGTTCTTCATATGCTCATTCTCCTTGGCATCCAGTCATACCCTTGCAAACCCGAGGTTAATTCGGGCGCATGGTCTTGGCGATTAGGGTGCGTTGTATCTGCGATGTCCCGCCACCAATAGTGCTTTGCATCCCCTCGCGGAAATAACGTTCCATGTCGGCCTCTGGCAACATCGAATGTCCGCCGAGGATCTGCATGCCGTTGCGCGTGACGGTTTGCAGCGTCTCGGAGGCGAATAGCTTTGCCATCGCCACTTCCCGCGTGCAGGGCGTCTTGGCCGCCGCCAGATTGGCCGCGCGATAGACCAGCAGACGCGCCGCGTCGACCTGGGTCTGCATATCGGCGAGCATATGGCGGATCACCTGAAAGTCGAAGATCGGCTTGTCGAACTGGATCCGTTCGTGCGCGTAACGCAGCGCATCATCCACGGCGGTCTGGGCATTGCCGACATATGCGGCGGCGACCGCGACACGCTCCAGCTCCAGGTGGTCGGTGATGATCTTCCAGCCGCCGTTTTCAGGCCCCAGAAGGGCATCGGCGGGCAGTTTCACGTCATCGACAAAGATCTCGGTGGTGCCCGTTGCGCGCCGTGCCAGAGTCGGCAGCTTGCGGATGTCGAGACCCTCGGTGTCGTTGGGGATCAGGAATACCGACAGGCCCTTGTGCTTGGGGGCATCGGGGTCGGTGCGGGTCAGCATGGCCAGAATCGCATTGTCCGCCGCAGCGCCGGAACACCAGAGCTTTTGCCCCTTGACCACCCAGCCGTTGCCGTCGCGCCGTGCGCGGGTCGTGGTGGAGGCCGCGTCGGACCCTGCACCCGGCTCGGAAATCGAGATCGAGAACCGGATATCGCCATCGAGGAACGGCTTGATATAGCGCTCTTTCTGCTCCGGCGTGCCGAACTTCTCGACGTTCATCGCGGTGAATGTAGCCACCATCAGCCCGGTGGAGAAGTCAAAGCCGTATTTCGCCAGCCCCTCGCACATCAGCGCGTAATCCACGATGTCACCGCCGAGGCCGCCGCTTTCCTCGGAAAAGAGGATGCCGAGCCAGCCTTCCTTGGCGACCTTTTCATAGGCCTCGTAGGGATATTCGCGGTTCTGGTCGCATTTCCGGATGTAGTCGCGACCGATCTCTTCGTCGATGAAACGGTTGACGGTCGTGCGCCACATCTCTTGTTCGGGTGTGAGAAAGTTCATGCTCATGATTATGCTCCTTCGCTCTCTGCGTGCGCCGCGCGGACCTTGGGCGGCTCGCCCGGTCGGTCGAGCCGAGATTTGCGGATCAGCAGGCTGAATTCGCACCGCATCGATGTCTCGTCACGCTGATTGACGGCTTCCAGTTTGCTCGTCACCACGCCGTGATTATCGTCGTGATCCTTCAGATCGACGATCTCTGCGCGCGCCCAGAGTGTGTCGCCAATGAAGGTGGGCCGCAGGAACCGCAGCTTGTCGCAGCCGTAAAAAGCGGCGAGGACCGAGCTATCGAAAGGGATCATCGCGTTGACGATCGAAAAGACGAGGCTGCCCTGCACAAGGCGCTGCCCGTACAGGGACTCCTTGGCGTGTTCGACGTTGGAGTGCAGCTCGAGCCAGTTCCCCGTCAGCATGCAGAAGTTGACCACATCGGTCTCAGTCATCGTGCGCCCGATCGAGACGCCGGTCTGACCCAATGCCAGTTCTCCGAAAGGTTGACGTATCATGCTAAACTCCCCTGTTCTTCTGCGACGGGCGCCAAAACGATCAAGGCATCGGCGGCCACCAATCCTTTGCCATCCGCGCGAACCATCACAGGATTGATTTCGATTTCCGAGATCAGATCGGCGTTTTCGGCGAAGAAAACAGATATGCGTGAAATGAGGTCTGCCAGCGCGCCGCTATCGGCCGGATCCGCGCCGCGCAATCCACTCAGCAACCTGGCCCCTGGCCCCGACTTGACCATTGCCTCTGTCGTCTGTGGATCTGCCGGAGCCAGCCGGATTTCTGCGGCGTCGATCAGTTCCACCAGGATCCCGCCGGGACCGGCCAGGACGATCGGACCAAAGGTGTCGTCGCGTTTGCAGCCGACGATCCATTCTGCCACGGAGTTTTCCTCCATGGTCTCGATCAATGCCGTGCCTCCCGGATAGCGTTGCGCCATCTCGTCCGTCGCGACTTTGGCCGCTTCGGGTGAAAGGCCCAGGCGGACGAGGCCATGATCGGATTTGTGCGGATAGTCGTCATGGCACAGCTTGGCCACACAGCGCCCCTTGGCGGGATCGCGATCCGGCACGGGGATCCCGATCTGCTGGATGAGGTCCTTGGCGTCGGCTTCGTGGACGACCTTGCGCCCGTTTTTCTGCCAGTGCTCCAGTGTCTCTCTTGGGGTCATGCCACTTCTCCCTGCATGGCCATCAGTGCAGCAAGGCCCGAGGCAGCCCGTGCTGGCGAATCGTAGACGGGGACAGCGCGCTCCCGGAACGCTTCGTCCGAAGCATCGCTGCGCGCCGAACCCGTCCAGATGATCAGGACCGGCTTGTCGGTTTTCTCATAGGCTTCTGCGAGCGCCTCGATGAACAGTTGATCCGGCACAAATGTGACGATTGCGATTGCGATATCCACACCGGGATCGGCGGCGACAGCCTCAAGGCAGCGGCCCACGTAGGTCGGATTCGCCAGAACTACGCCGGTCAGATCGACCGGATTCGTCACTGAACCGTAAAACGGAACATATTGCGACAGCGCCGTCTGCGTCGTCTCTGCCAGCACCGGGACCTCAAAGCCCGCGCTCTCGGCAAGGTCGGTCATCTCGACGCCAAGCCCGCCGGTAACCGAAATGATGCCGACCCTTTTACCCGCAGGCTTTCGCCCCGCGGCAAGGGCCGTCACCGCATCGACCGCGGCCACGGATTCCCGTGCACGTATGACGCCGGTTTCGCGGAAGATCGCGCTGATCACCCGGTCATCCCCGGCCATCGCGCCAGTGTGCGACTGGACCGCGCGCGACCCGGCGCGGCTGCGCCCGCCCTTGACGGCGACGACATGCTTCCCGGCGTCGGTCAGACGGCGCGCGGCTTCGACGAAACGGCGGCCTTCGCGCAGTTCTTCGACATAGCAGAGAACGACGCGGGTCTCAGGGTCATTGCCGAGATAGTCCAGCAGGTCGGCGGCCGTCAGATCGGTTTCGTTGCCGCTGGAGACGATGGCGTTGATGCCCACGCCACGTTCGCCGAGACGCAGGGCCATAAGGCCCGCGAGCGCCCCGGACTGGGAAATCATGGCAACCGGGCCCGGACGAAGACCGTCGAACATCGGGCTGAAGGTCAACTGAAGATCAGCCGAAGGCTTCACGACCCCTTCGCAGTTCGGCCCGATCAGATAAAAGGGTGCGTCATGCATGATCCGACGCAGGCGCGCCTCGTTCTCGTGTCCGTCGTCACCGGCTTCTGAAAAACCGGAGGTCACGCCAACCACCATTTTCACGTCCAGCGCCTTGCAAGCCTCCAGAGCGTCAAGGGCAATACCGACGGGGGTTGCAAGAACCACCACGTCGACCGCGCCCTCGATCTCGTCGAGACTGCGCACGGCCTGTAGCCCTTCGATTTCGCCGCCCGAGGGGTTCACCGGAATGATCTTGCCGCCGTAGCCGTTCTTCTTGAGCAGGGCGAGCACCGCTTGCCCAAGCTTGCCCTTGGTCCGGGAGGCCCCGACCACCGCGATTGAACGTGGGTTGAATAGGACATCCAAGGCTTCGGCCCGTGACGGTCGCCCATCACCAGGTTGATTCGCGTTTGAATTCGCCATCTCTTTTCTCCGTCAAATGAAATTTTCAACGCTTGCCCCGGCGTTCTAACGATCATTAGATTATGCTCGCAATGCAATTCGCTTGCGAGCAGGTTAGGGGCACGGAGTCCGGAAAATCGGACTTGACGTGCGAAAAATGGCAACCGAGGAGACTACTGCGTGATCACGAATGACGGGCCGCTAAGCGATATCAGGGTTATTGAAATGGGGCATGTGATCGCCGCACCGATGTGCGGCGCACTGCTTTCGGATTTCGGCGCCGATGTGATCAAGATCGAACGACCGGGGCAGGGCGACATGCTGCGGGTTCTCAGCGGGCGCGCCAAGGACGGTGTGGGCGTCTGGTGGAAAACACTGGCGCGCAACAAGCGGCTGGTCGCGCTGGACTGGAAATCCGAGGAAGGGCGCAAAGTTCTGCGCCGCTTGGTCGAGGACGCGCAGATCCTGATCGAGAATTTTCGCCCCGGCGTGCTAGAGCGGGCAGGTCTGGGCCCGGAGATCCTGCACGAATGGAACCCTGATCTGGTGATTGTGCGGATCTCGGGCTACGGGCAGACCGGGCCGCGTTCGTCCTGGCCGGGGTTTGGCCGCGCAGGCGAGGCCATGAGCGGCCTGGCCCATATCACCGGGTTTGCCGACAACGCGCCGATGCATCCCGGCTTTCCCGCAGCGGATTCCACGACCGGTCTGATGGGCGCTTACGGTGCGATGATGGCGCTGCACGCGGTACGCAGCGGCAGTTCGCGTGGGCAAGTGGTGGATCTGGCGATATTCGAACCACTTCTGCGGTTGATCGACTATCACGTGCCGACCCGAACCGGCGCAGGTATGCCGGTCGACCGTAACGGGCTTCAGGCCCCCAATTCCTACGCTCCGGCAGGGGTCTTCCGCGCCAAGGATGGAAAATGGATCACCATCACGGCGGGAAGCGCGGCCACCGGGCGGCGGCTTCTCGAAGCGGCAGGCGGCGCGGACTGGGCGGCCGAACCACAGTTCCAGACCTTGGAAGGGTTCGCCGAGCACATGGACGATATCGTGAAACGGGTCGAGGCGTTCGTCGCGCAGCATGACGCGCAGGAGGCCCTCGACATCTTTCACGCCCACGATGCCGTCGCGGCGATGATCTATGACGTCGATGATATCCTCGCCGATCCGCATATCGCGGCTCGGGGCAACATCGTAGGGGTCGAAGGCGATGACACCAAGGTCGTCGGTCCGGTTCCAAAGCTCGACAAGACGCCCGGACGCCTGCGCTGGCTCGGTCGTGGCGAATTGGGTGCGGACAGCCGCACTGTGTTGACTGAGCTTGGCTTCAACGATGAGCAGGTCGACGACATGGTCAAGAATGGAACAATCGGCGAGCCGGGCCGCTGAGCGGGCTTGCGAGACTAGGTACTGGGAGAAATATATGACTTATCAGATGACATCCGATCAGCAGGAAATCCGGGATTCGATCCTGCGCATTTGCGAAGAGTTCGACGACGAATTCTGGCATAATCGCGACCGCGAAGGCGGTTTCCCGCATGAGCTGCACCAAAAACTGGCCAAAAACGGTTGGCTGGGTATCGCCATTCCCGAGGAATACGGCGGCGCCGGTCTGGGGATCGTCGAGGCGGCGATCATGATGCAGGCCATCGCGGAATCAGGCGGTGGCAACAGCGCGGCCTCGGCGGTGCACATGAACATCTTCGGGCTGAATCCGGTGGTCAAATTCGGCACCCCGGAGCAGAAGAAAAAGTACCTCCCGCCCCTGGTGGCCGGCGAACAGCGCGCCTGTTTCGGCGTGACCGAACCGACCACGGGCCTCGACACGACCAAGCTGAAGACCCGTGCGGTGCGCCAGGGCGACCGCTATGTCGTACATGGCCAAAAGGTCTGGATCTCGACCGCTCAGGTGGCCGACAAGATCCTGCTGTTGGCACGCACGACGCCCATCGAGGACGTCAAGAAGCCGACTGAAGGGCTGAGCCTGTTCTATACCTACCTCGACCGCACGTTCGTCACCGTGCGGGAGATCGAAAAGATGGGTCGCAAATGCGTCGACTCAAACGAACTTTTCATCGACGGCTTGCCGATCCCCGCGGAGGATCTGATCGGCGAGGAAGGGCAAGGGTTTCGTCAAATCCTGCATGGTCTGAACCCGGAAAGAGTGCTCGTCGCCGCCGAGGCGGTGGGCATCGGGCGCAACGCGCTGCGACGTGCTGCGGATTACGCCAACGAACGGGTCGTCTTTGGACGAAAAATCGGTCAGAATCAGGGCGTTCAGCATCCTCTTGCCGCCTGCTGGGCCGAACTGGAGGCCGCGAACTTGATGGCAATGAACGCCGGCTCGCTCTACGACGCCGGCAAGCCCTGCGGAAACGAAGCCAACGCCGGCAAATATCTCGCGGGCGAAGCGGCGGTCAAGGCGACGCAGACCGCGCAGTTGACCTTCGGCGGCTTTGGATATGCCAAGGAATATCACGTCGAGCGGCTCGTGCGGGAAGCAATCCTGTTCCGCATCGCCCCGGTAACGCCGCAGCTGGTTCTGTCGTTTATCGCGGAGCATGCGCTCGGCCTTCCGAAATCTTACTGAGTGAAAGTTTAAGGGGAATACCAATGCGAATTGACGGAATGGATGCCATTTTCGCGCCGCGATCGGTTGCTGTGATCGGTGCTTCAAGCGATCCCAAACGTATCGGCGGGCGACCAGTTGATTTTCTCAAGCGTCATGGCTTTGCAGGCTCGATCCTGCCCATCAACCCGAAGTCGGCGGAGGTTCAGGGGCTGACGGCTTATCCTTCGATTTCCGATGTCCCGGAAGCCCCCGACATGGCGGTGATCGCCCTGCCAGCACCCATGGCCGTCAAGGCCGTGGAGGACTGCGCGGCGCGCGGCGTGCGGGGTGCGGTGATCTTCAGTTCGGGCTTCTCGGAGGTGAATGACGAAGGCGCGGCGCTACAAGCCCGGATGGTGGATATCGCGCGCGAAGGCGGCATGCGGCTGGTTGGGCCGAACTGCCTGGGCATCGCCAACGTCCGTCACAACCTCTACGCCACATTTACACCCGGCGTTGAGAAACATCTGCCGCGGTCGGGCGATGTGTCGATCGTCAGTCAAAGCGGGGCGTTCGGCTCGTACTGCATGAGTCTGGTGCGAATGCGGGGCATGGGCGTCAACATCTGGGCGACGACGGGCAATTCCTGCGATGTCGATTTCGCCGATGCGGTGGCCTATTGCGCGCAGGACGAACATACCCGTGTGATCATGGGCTATCTCGAAGGTGCAACAGACCGCGACCGCCTGGTCGAAGCGCTGGAGCTCGCCCGTGCGAATTCCAAGCCGGTGGTGATGATGAAGGTCGGACGCAGCGCAGTCGGCGCCGAGGCCGCCCAATCGCACACGGCCTCCCTTGCCGGGTCCGACGCCGTTTATGACGCCGCGTTTCGTCAATACGGCGTTTATCGCGCCCGTTCGGTCGACGAGATGTTCGATGTCACCTACGCTTGCTCCGGTAGCAGCACGTTGATGCAGGGCGATCGGCTGGGCCTCGTTACAGTATCGGGCGGCGTCGGGGTTCTGATGGCCGATGAGGCCGAGGATTGGGGGCTGGAGGTGCCTGCGCTGCCAGATCATGCGCAGAAAAAGCTAAAGGAAGTGTTGCCCTTCGCCGGGGTTCGCAACCCTGTGGACGTGACCGCGCAGCTCGTGAACCAGATTGATCTGCTGGAAACCAACATGGATGTGTTGTTTGGCGACGGCGATATCGACGGGGCGATCATCTTTATGTCGACGGTCGGGCTGGTCGCTGACCTGAACGAGGCGATCCGCACCGGGTTGGAGCGCATTCGCGACAAATATCCAGGGCGCCCGATGCTGTTCTGTTCGCTGACGGAACCGGAAGGGCGGGCAGCCTATGAGCGTTCGGGCTTTATCGTGTTCGAGGAAGCGACACGGGCCGTGCGCGCAATGGCTGCGCTGCGATACTTCGCAAGCTCCTTCGAGCGCCTGCGCGAATCCGATCCCATACCGGAGCTGCCTTCGCTGTCGCCCTTGCCAGACGGCATGGTGAACGAGATCGAAGCAAAGGCTCTGCTGGCCGAGGCCGGAATCGGGATCGTTCGGGAAACCCTGGCCAAGACCCCCGAGGATGCGGCCACCGCTGCCGAGGACATGGGCTATCCGGTCGTTCTGAAGATCGCCTCGCCAGACATCCTGCACAAATCCGATATCGGCGGCGTCGCGCTGAACCTGCGGTCCGCGGAGGAGGTGCGCTCCGCCGGCGCGCGGATTCTGCAGCTAGCCTCCGAAAAGATGCCTGACGCGCGGATCGAAGGCCTCGTCGTGGCCGAGCAGGCTGCGCCCGGATTGGAGGCTATCCTGGGTGTCGCACAGGATCCGGCCTTTGGCCCGGTGGTGATGTTCGGCCTGGGCGGGGTTCTGGTCGAGGCGCTTGGGGACGTGTCCTTTCGGGTCGCGCCGTTCGGACCTGCCGAGGCGCGCCGCATGATCGACGAGATTCGCGGCCGGAAGCTGTTGGATGAATTCCGCGGAACGCCAAAGCGCGACATCGACGCCTTGGCGAACGCCTTGGCGCGTCTGTCCGCCTACGCAGCGCATCATGGTGCGGCACTCGAATCTATCGACGTGAACCCGCTGATCGTCGGGGCCGAGGGCGAATCCGCAGTGGCCGCCGACGCTGTCATCATCCCTGCCGGGCCAAATCCCGACTAGAAGTAAGGAGAACTCCCCCAGAATCCCGGAATCCTCCCGGTGTCTGTGCTTGGCTTCCTCTAGGTCATTGACAGACGTTGCGTGCCTCGTCATTATTTTTCGAATGGCGTTCATATAATCGCACGGGAGGAGCGGGGACTATGGGGGAGTTGCGTCAGTCAATGAGGTGCGCGGACGACGATAAGATCGTGAAGTCGGTCGCGCGCACCTGTGAGACTTTGGTTTTCTTCGATGAGATGCGTAGGCCACTGACTGTGGTCGAAATATCAAAACAGCTGGGCTATCCGCAGTCGAGCACTTCGGCGCTGTTGAAGAGCCTGGTGAAACTGGGATTCCTGGCTCATGATGCCAAGCGCAAGAGCTATTTTCCGACCGAACAGGTGCCCCTGCTCGGCTCGTGGATGAATCCGGACCTTTTCGGCGAGGGCTCGATCCAAAAGTTGCTCAAGGCCATTTCAGTCCGCACCAAGAACGTGGTGGTTCTCGCCACGAAGAATGGCGATGAGGCACAGTATATTCAGGTCATCCGGCCCAAGCGATCACCGATCCAACACATATCGCTTGGCACCCGTCGTCCGCTGTTCAATTCTGGCGTCGGGCGGGTTTTGATGAGTCGTTTCAGCGACGATGAGATTTGTCGATTGCTCCACAAAATTAACGCCTACCGGGAGCCGGGTACGCCTGCTGCGGATATCAAGGCGTTCCTCGCCTCCATGGCAGAGACCCGTGCCAAAGGGTACTACCGCTCGACCGACCAGTTCGTCAAAGGCACGGGGCTGATATCGATGCCCTTCCCCAACCATTTGGACTCGCGCCTGTTTGCAGTTGGCGTTGGGGCACCCTCAGATGTGATTCTGAGGTGTGAAGCGGAGATCGTCAAAATCATGCGCGAAGAGATCGTCGCGCAACTGGGCAAAAGCCGCACCGGTCCTGTCAGTGTTGCGTCCTTCGGCTAACCTCTAGCCCATTAGACATGCCGTGCCCCGTTGGCGACCATGTCACGACGGGTTTGCGCGGCCCCAACCTGTCGAACTTTCACAGCGGAGCGCTGGCTGAGGGTGGGCTTTGCCCAGCCCCGAACGAACCGGTCCCGCACGCCTATCAGCCAACAATACGACGAAACGAAAAACGCGCCCGACTGGACGACGTTAGCCATCCTGTCGAGCGCGTTCGCTTAGGTGAGGGGGGGGGCGTCGCGGCGTCCCCCTCACCGCTGTCCGTTATTTTTCGAGTGCGGCCCGGAAAGCTTCCAGAATATCGGTGCCGCTTTTACCTTGTGCGTCAAGCTGCTCCGCCCATTCGGCCCCAACGGTGCCGAGGATTTCGGCCAGCGTCTCGGTATCCTCTGCGGGCAGGTCCACATAGGTCACACCGGCGTCCGCGATCTGCTGCTTTACCTCGATGTTCTGGGCATCCGCGGTTTCGCAGCCTTCCTGGGTCAGGGTTTCGCCAATTTCGGTCATCGCCTGTTGGACGTCCTCGGGCAGTTTGTCCCAAGCCTCTGTGCTAATCACATAGGTTGCAACGAAAGAGCCGAAGTTTACATCCTGCGTCCCCCAGTCGAGATAGGCTTCCATGCCGTAGGGCGTGACGCTGGGATAGGGAAAGAGCCCGGCGTCGATCGTTCCGCGCGAGAGGGCTTCGCGCACTTCGGGTGCGGGCATTTGAACTGGCACGCCTCCGAGCTTCTGCACGGTCAGGTCAAGCGCACCGCCGGTGCTGCGGATTTTCAGACCCTTCATGCTTTCCAGACCCGTAATCTCGCGGCTTGAGGTCATCAGGTTGTAGGGTGGCAACACCATGACCATGAGCATGCGAACGCCGTTCGGGGCGAACTCCGCCTCGTCGAGCGCACCGCCCGGCTTGGCGATCTCCCAATAGGCCATCGTTCCTTCGCAGGAGGTCGTAAAGCTTTCCGGCAGCTGTCCGACAGCCGACAGG
Source organism: Pseudooceanicola sp. (assembly GCA_002709085.1). Taxonomy (GTDB): domain Bacteria; phylum Pseudomonadota; class Alphaproteobacteria; order Rhodobacterales; family Rhodobacteraceae; genus Pseudooceanicola. The sequence goes on from PAPR01000053.1 coordinate 31,652, forward strand.
GGCATCTTGTCACTGACGTAGGAGGGCCCGACATAGCCGATATCGGTGACGCCCGTCTGCGTGAGCGAGAGCAGATCCTTGGCTTTGCCAAGCTGCTGGGCGGGGAAATATGCGAACTCCGTCTTTCCGGTTCGCTCGCTCACACGCTCCATGAACGGTTCGATGAGGGCCTTCGCGATGTAGTGGCCGGTGGGCAGACTGTCTGCGGCCCGCAGTTCGATCTCTTGTGCGGCGACGGGTTGCACGGCCAGCGGCAAAGCGGCAAGGGCCAGAGCCCGACCAGCAACCCGAAGGGGTGCACGCGTTTTTACGGATGTCTCTTTCATGTCTGAATTCTCCTCCTGGTTTCTTGTGTTAAGGCCCCGCGCAAGGTCGGGACGGATTAATTCATCGTCGAAGGCAGCCAAAGCACCAACGCGGGAAAAATGGTCAGCAGCGCAATCACAACGAGGTGGGCCAATACGTGGGGGAAGGTGCCGCGGAAGATTTCGCCCAACGGTCGTCGGGTATATCGGGCCACAACAAAGACGTTCATCCCCAGCGGCGGTGTCACCATGCCGACCTCGGCTGTCACCACCACGATCACCCCGAACCAAACCGGATCGAACCCCAGTGTCAGCACCAGTGGCAGGATTACCGGTACGGTCAGAATGAGGATGGCGATCTGGTCCATGAAGGCGCCCAGAAAGATGTAGATCAACAGAATCACCGCCATCACCGCCATGGGCGACATGCCGAGCCCGCCGATCCATTGGGTCAGGTCGTTGGTGACGCGCGTCAACGTAAAGAAATAGCCAAAGATATGAGCACCCAGGATCACGAAAAGGATCATGCAGGTGGTCTGCGCCGCGCGTCTCAGGCATCCCCAGGCCGCACCTAGGTTCAACTTGCGCTCGCGCAGAGCCAAAAGCATCGCGCCAAAGGCTCCGATGCCCGAGGCTTCGGTGGGCGTGGCGATTCCGGTATAAATGGTCCCCGTGACGGCCATGAAGAGAACCAGCATAGGACCGACGCGCGAAAGCGACGCGACCTTCTCCCGAAAAGTGTAGGATGTGCCGGTCGGGGCTGCGGAGGGATCGATGCGAACCAACACGGCGACCGTGGCCATGATGGTGACTGTCACCAGCAACCCCGGAATCACCCCCGCCACCAGCAGCTGTCCGACCGAAACATCGGCGATGATACCATAGAGGATAAGTGCCACGGAGGGTGGAATCAGCATCGCAAGCGTGCCCGAGATCGCGACAACCCCGCTCGCCAGTTTGGGGTCATAGCCTTCGTCGATCATTGCTGGAATGGAGGTCGAGGCGAGCGTCGCCGCCGCTGCCGTGCTCGATCCGGAAATCGCCCCAAAGCCGGCCCCGGCGACAGCCGTCGCCATCGCCAGGCCGCCGCGCAACCGGCCGACCCAGATGGAGGCCGCGCGAAACAGATCCTGGGCGACACCTGAAATGATCACGAACTCGGCCATCAGGATGAACATCGGGATGGTTACGATTTCATAGGAATTCGCTGTGCTCAGCGGGGTGGTCTTGAGGATACCGGCCAGCACCGTCATCCCGCCGAACATATACAGCCCCAGCGAACCCGAGATTGCCATCGAAAGCGCGACGGGCAGGCCGATCACGAGCAGCGCAAGCAGAAGCGCGATAACCAGAACCACGGTCACAGGGCGGCCCCCTTTGCGGGTTTCGAAGTTTCGGGAAGTGGCGGCATTTCGACCAGATCATGTTGCGAAAAGATCGAAAGCCCGTGCCCGACCGCGCGATATATCAGCCGCAGTGTCAGCACCGCAGTGCCAATCGTTACAATCAGATAGGCGGGCCAGGTCAGCCATGGGACGAGCGCTGCAATCCGGTCCTGGGCCGCAAAAGCGCTGTGGAAACGACCCCAGGCCTCGATTCCGATCAGCGCCATCACCAGGGTACCGGCCGCATAGCCGATGGTGAGCCCCAGATGCCTTACCCGCCGCGGCAGCGCGCTGCGGAACAGGTCGATGGCTACGTGACCGTGGTGGTGCAACGTGTCGGGCAGGATCAGAAAGAACATGGCCACCATGAGGTAGAGACCGATCAGGTCATAGGACCAGCCCAGCGGGCTCGACAAGATGTAGCGCATCGCGACGTCCACCACGATGATCATCATGATCGCTGCCATGGATATGCTAGCCAATGCTGCCAGCACCGTTTCCAATCTGGCCAGACTGCGTGAAATCGCCATCATTGTCCGGCTAGCAGGCGCGGCCTCATCCCGAGGCTTCGTTCGCATCATAAATCCCCCCTGGCGGCGGTCCAAGCTCATGACACGCGCTCTGATTCTTCGACCGAACGCACGTCAGGACCATCTCGCCTCGTCGCCAAGCCTAGCGAGACCCTCTTGCGTGTCAACGGTTTATGTGTGTAAAATCTGGTAAACTATACTATTAGTTTTTGTTGCGCCGATGGCGGCAAATATGTTGGGGGAGATATCATGTTCAATATGCTCGACGGCGTGCGTGTCGTGGAACTGGGCCATATTCTTCTCGCGCCCTATGCGGCCCAATTCCTGGGTGACTTCGGTGCGGATGTCATCAAGGTAGAGGCCCCGGATGGCGACTACTACCGGCGGCTCGGGGTCTCGCGCAAACCGGGCATGACCTCCCAGTGGATGGCGGTGAACCGCAACAAACGCAGCATCGCCCTCGACCTCAAGTCCAGCGAAGGGCGTGCGGTCCTGCTGGAAATGTTGAGTAAGGCGGACCTTGTTGTCCACAACATGCGGGTCCCCGCGATTGAGCGGCTGGGTCTTGGTTATGACGCCGTACGCGAAGTCAATCCGCGCATCGTCTATTGTGCGGCGATCGGGTTCGGGCAGGCCGGACCCTATGCCGACCTGCCGGCTTTTGACGACCTGATCCAGGCTCGCTCGGGACTGGCAGAGGCCAATGGGCGCAACGCCGGTGCCCCGGCCTTTGTGCCGATGGTGGCTGCGGACAAGATCACCGGGCTGGCCCTGGGTCAGGCGATGCTGGCCGGCCTCTATCGTCAGCGCGCCACCGGCGAGGGCTGCTATATCGAGACGCCGATGTTCGAAACCATGGCCTCCGTGATGTTGAGCCAGCATTTCGGCGGCGCGGCCTATCGCCCGCCGGAGGGCGACTTTGGCTATGCCCGTGTGATGAGTCCCTTCCGCAAGCCTGCGCCGACCAGCGATGGCTTTATCGCCCACGGGATTTACAAATTTGACCAATGGCAGCGTTTCTTGCGGGCAGTCGGTTTCGATGAGGTCGTGGACGGTCCGATGATGACGGACGCTATTACCGCGCAGCGACACTTCCCCGAGCTTTATGAAATCACGGTCACGCAGATCCTGCCCCAGCGGACCACGGCGGAATGGCAGACCCTGTTTGATTCCCTCGACATTCCCAATGCTCCGGTGGTGGCGATGGAGGATCTGCCCGATGACCCGCATATCAGCGCGGTCGGGTTGATCGAGGATTATGACCATCCCCAGCAAGGGCCGATGCGCCGTGTCCGCAGCCCTTATACGATGCGCGGCGTCGAAACCGGCCCCGACAAGGCAGCACCGGCGCTCGGCGCGCAGGGCGCCCAGATTCTGGAAGAGTTCGGCTTTGGGACTGATAAGGTGGCGCAATTGATCAAAGCTGGTGTTCTTGCGCAACCGGACAACGCAGGAACGCCGTCCGCCGAGGACCAGCAGGCGGAAACAGGGCGCGGCTCTGGGGACAGGGACCGGTCTTGACCGCCGCGCGGTCCAAGAGCGCCACCGGCGCGAAGGACAATCCGGACGCCGATCCGCTGCGGCAGCGCGACGGCATGCCCCTGTATCTAAAGCTCGTGAGTCTTTTTCGGGAAAAGATCCGCCGCGGCCAATGGCCCGCCCATAGTCAGGTGCCCATCCTGCCCGACCTGCAGGACGAATACGGCATGGCGCGCGATACGGTGCGCAAAGCGCTGGGCGTGCTGCGGGACGAGGGGCTGATCGACAGCGCGCGCGGGCGGGGCACCTTTGTCACCGCCGCTGCCGAACGAATGGTTCATCGGGCGTCGGTCTATGACCCGCTGACACTTGGCCGTGAGGTGCGGATCGAAATTCTGTCGCGCGCGCCCTGTGCAGAGCTTCCGGACCTTGGTTGCGACTTGAGCGGGATGGATACGCCCCTGGTCCACGTGCGCAAGCGCCACCATGCCAACGCCCAGCCCTATTCCCTGATCGATCTATGGCTGCCTCAACGCCATTTCGACATGCTACCCGAAGGGGCAGATGAGGTGCGGCTCTATTCCCAGTTGTTGCGCGACCATACAGGATTGTCGGGCCTGTCAGGCGATCAGAGGATCACCATAATCCGCGCGGACATCACGGCGGCACGGCTTCTCAAGATTTCGCTCAACGAACCGGTCGCGCATGTGGCCTCGCGCTTGCTCGATACCAAGGGGTGTCCGGTCATGGCGCATCGCGTCCTGATCCGCAGCGACGTATTCGCCGCCGAGCGCCAGTTCGGGGATCTCGCCACCGGCGATCCCGACACCTGGCGCCCGCACTTGGCAACAAGCCCGCCGCCGGTCGGCGAGGGCATGGACGAACGGCAATCACGACAGGAGGAGACGTAGACCATGGACTATGATTTGACTGAAGAGCAACGGGCCATCCGCGACGCGGTGGCCAAGGTTTGCTCGCGTTTTGACGATAGCTATTGGCTGGAGCGTGAACGCACCGGCACCTTCCCGGACGACTTCGCAGCCGAGATCGCTCGGGGCGGTTTCTACGGCGTCACGATGGACGAGAAATATGGCGGCTCGGGTCTCGGCATCACCGAGGCTTCGCTGGTCATGCAGGAGATCGGCCGCTACGGCGCGGCGGCCAGTTCGTCCGTGCATATCAATATCTTTGGGCTGCAACCGGTCGTCGGGTTCGGTACGGAGGAACAAAAGGCGCGGATGTTGCCGCCTCTCATCCGGGGGGAGCATCGCTCCTGCTTTGGCGTGACCGAACCGGACGCCGGCCTTGATACCACGCATATCTCGACCTTTGCGCGGCGTCGTGAAGGTGGAGGATATGTGGTCAACGGGCGCAAGGTCTGGACCTCCACGGCACAGCGTGCGGATCACATCCTGCTGGTCACACGCACTACGCCGATCGAGGAGTGCAAGCGCCCGACCGACGGTATGTCGGTGTTCTACACCGACTTCGACCGCAGCAAGATCGACGTCCATGAGATCGCCAAGATGGGCCGCAAGGCTGTTGATTCCAACGCCATTTTTATCGACGGTTTGGAAGTATCGGAAGAAGACCGCATCGGTGCCGAGGGCGAAGGGTTCAAGGTCCTGCTGCACGGGCTGAACGCCGAACGGATCATCGTCGCCGCGGCTGCGGTCGGCTTTGGCATGCATGTTCTGGAAAAGGCGGCGGCCTATGCGCGCGAACGTGTCGTCTTTGGCCGTCCGATCGGTCAGAACCAGTCGATCCAGCATCCGCTGGCCTCTGTTTGGATGCGTCTTCAGGCGGCTGAATTGATGACCTACAAGGCGGCCACACTCTACGATCAAGGCCGCCCATGCGGGCTGGAGGCGAATACCGCGCGCAACCTCGCTGGATCGGCAGCCTACGAGGCTGCATTCCGGGCCGTGCGTACGCATGGTGGGTTTGGCTTTGCTCAGGAATACCACGTGGAAAGGTATTTTCGCGAAAGCGTTCTGAACTTCATCGCGCCGGTCAGCGAAGAGCTGATCTTGTCCTATGTGGCCGAGAAGGCGCTTGGAATGCCCAAGTCCTACTGACGGGCAAAGTTGAGCACTGCCGCGAAACGGCTCGGCGCGTTACAGCGGTAATCAAGATAGAATGAGCGGTGCGGGCAACGGCGTTGCCCGCACTAAACGTCACTCGGTAAAGGACGTGGTTTCGAAACCCATCTCACCGAGGGCTGCTTCAGCTGCGGGATGCCACGGCACTGGCGGGGTCGCACCCGCTACGAAATCCTTTGTCGTGCCATCGACCACCGGATGAACCTCACGTGCGCGATCCATGTTCGACAGGAACCGCGTCACGATTTCGGACACAGCCGCCTCGGGCAGGTCGGCGCGGGCCATGATCCAGATCGGCACACCAAAGGTATTCACGGCGTCGGTCTGCTTGGGGTAGGTGTTCGCAGGGATCGTCACGGGCACCACTGCGCCGCTCGGGTTCATTTCGATTACCGCTTTCAACGTGTCCGGAACGACGGAAAGCCAGCGCACATCGCGGCTGGTCGCCAGATCCTGAAGCGCAGGAGCGCCAACGCCCATCACGGTCGTCAGCGCGTCGAGATTGCCGTCTCTCAATCCGGCAACCTGTTCGGTCAGGCTGTTGGGACGACCCTCATAGTCGCCATCATTGATGTTCTCGGCTGTAAGAACCTGGCGCACGTAGGTATTCGCCGATGAGCCCGGCTCGCCCAGACCGACGCGCTTGCCGGTCAGGTCGCCAGGGTCCTGCGTGTCACTGTCGCCCATCACGATCATCTGGACCAGCGATGCGTAGATCGGCATGATGGCGCGCAGATCCTTGAAAGGTTCCGGGTACTTGCCTTCGCCGCGGTACGAGCTGTAGGCCTGACCGCCGGTGTGCAGGATCAACTGAGCCTCGTCGTTGCGCAGCAGGCGGTCGTTCTCGATCACGCCGGCGCTGGGGAACGGGGTGATCTTTATGGTCTCGCTGCCTTCGTTGGCCACCGTGGCCACGGCGACGGCGTACATGTAGCCAGTGCCACCGCTCGACGAGGTCGCGAAGCCCAATTCCTGCAGGTCAGCTGCCAGTGCGGCGGCGCTGGTCATGGTCGCGGCGGCCAGGCCCAGAAGCCCCCCCCGCAAGGTCGTCTTGATGCTTAAAGAAACCATTTTCATCTCCTCTTGGTCTCACTTCGGGATCGTTTCTATTGGCGCGCAGAGCCGCGCGCCGTGACTGTTTCGCCCTTGCTGCGGGACAATTCGCCGATGGCTATGGCTGCTGCGATCAGCAACGCCCCGGCGATGTCGGTGAGGTGATCCGGCGCAAAGGCCATCAAGGCACCAATCAGGAACATCGCCCGACGCAGCAGCCCGATTCTCCCGCGGAAATATCCGACCGTGGCGGCAGACAGGCCCAGGACGGCCAGACCCGAATTGACCAGCGGGACCAACAAGGCAGTGACGTCCCCCTGGAACAGAAGGCCGGGCTGGAAGACAAAGAGGTAGGGCATCAGGAAGGCGGGTAGGGCGATGCGCAGCGATGTGAACGATGTTTGCAGCGGCGCGGACCCGGCAATCCCGGCGGCGGTGAACGAGCCGAGCGCGACCGGCGGCGTAATTGCCGACAGCGTGCCGAAATAGAACACGAACATATGCGCCGCGATCGGAGGCACGCCCAGACGCACCATCACCGGCGCAATGATCAGGGCGAGGATGATGTAGCAGGCGACGGTGGGCAATCCCATGCCGAGGATGATTGAGCTGACCATGGTCAGGATCAACAGTAGAAGCAGGGAGTTTTCGGCCGCGGCGGTCATGATCGTGGTCAGGTTCAGACCCAGCCCGGTGACTTCGACGACACCGACGATGATGCCCGCCACCGCGACGGCGACAGTGATGGGCGCGACGCTTCGCATCCCGTCAACCATGGCGTTCATCAGGGCACGCGGGCCCAGCCGGTGCCTTGGGTTCACCATGTTCATCAACAGCAGCACGGCGAGGCTGACAATGGCCGCATAGCGTGGCGAATACTGCATGAGCACCATGCCGAACAGGATACCGAGCGGCACGAGCAAAAAGATCGAGTCCTTTAGCAACTGGACCGTCTGGCCCTTTTCGAAATCGTCGAGGCCACGCAGTTCGAGCTTGGCAGCTTCCAGATCGACGACGAAAAAGAGGTTGGTGTAATAGATCAGCGCCGGGAAAAACGCGGCCATGATTATGGTGCTGTAGCCGACCTGCAACATGTCAGCCATGATGAAGACCGCCGCGCCCATGACTGGCGGCATGATCTGACTGCCTGAGGATGCGACGGCCTCAACCGCGCCGGAAAAATGTGGCGAATAGCCCACGCGTTTCATCATTGGGATGGTGAAGGTACCGCTTGCGGCGACGTTGGCGACGGCTGAACCCGAAACACTGCCGAGCAGCCCGCTGCCGACCACGGCGATCTTGGCCGGGCCGCCGCGCATGCGCCCGACCAGCAACTGCGACAGCCGCACAAAGGTATCTGACGCGCCGGTTGCAGCCAGAAAGGATGAGAAGACCAGAAAGTAAAGAACCACATCTGCCACCGCACCCAGCGGAACGCCTAGCACGCCCTTGGTGGTCAGGTAGTTGCCCGCCATCAGAGAGCTCCAGCTAAGCCCGCGATGGGACAGGATGTCGGGCATGGAGCGTCCGAACAAGGCATAGAGGATGAACGCGATTGCGATAAGCGGCAGGGCAGCCCCAAAGGCGAACCAGGTCGCAATCAGCAAAGCGATCACCATGATCGACGCAAGAATGACCTCTGTCTGGCCATAAAACCCGGCGCTTTCGGCAATGTTCTGGAAATCCACCACGATAAAGCCAGCCGTGAGCGCGCTGGCGGCCACACCCACCGCGACGAGGGTGATCAAGAGCGTGCGTTTCGCACCTGTCGCAGGGCTACGCTCGGCCAAACCGAGGAAGACAAGGCAGATCGCCGAGCCGAGCAGCACGGACCGCTGGATCAACGCCGGATATGTCCCATACCAGGCCGTGTAGAAATAGAATGCCGCCGTGGACAGCGCGATTGCGGCGATCAAGGCGCGCAAGACGCGGCGCAATGGGTCGGACGGGGATGCGGTGTCGATCGTCAAAGCTTGTTCCTCCCTTCGGCCTGCAGGCGATACCCGGTGGCCGCAATTCTCAATCGAGCATTATGGTCTCAGCGTCATTCTGCGGAGGCCTTGCTTCTACCCGCCGTGCTCTGGACGTCGGCCCGTCCCGATTGCGCGACAGGGCGATGCAATGACAGCGCGTCCAAAGCGACAAAGCTGCCGTCCCGTGACAGGGCAAGCGGATTGATTTCGATCTCCTCGATGCTTTCATCGGCGGCAAAGGCGTCGCCGAGGCGTGACAGCTCTTGCGCCAGCGTCGCGATGTCGCCGGTCGGGCCACCCCGGTAGCCGGTGAAGAGCGGCGCACTGTCGAGGTTGTGGATCATTGCGCTGATTGCCTGCGCCGGCATCGGCAGATAGGCCATGGCGCGATCCGGCCGCAGTTCGACCTCGACCCCGCCGCGTCCGATCAGCAGCAGCGGGCCAAAGACTGGATCCCGTCGAAAGCCGACGATCAGCTCCTGGGCCACGGGTGTCATCTCTTGCAACAGGATTCCGTCCAGTCGCAGCGAACCGGCTTTGGCGATATCCATCATCTCGCGCACCGCATCGGCGATCTCGTCGGCAGAGGTCAGACCCAGCCTGACACCGCCGTGCTCGCTCTTGTGCAGCATGTCCGCGCTTTGCAGCTTTACCGCGAGCGGTGCTTTCAGCGTGTCCAGCGCGGCGCGGGCGTCTTCCGGCGATTGCACGAGCTTTTGGGCCGGGAACCTGAGATGACAATGGGCGCGTATGAAGTCCTGCGCATGAACCTCAGAACGTGCATCGCAGGCCTCCGGACCGGGCAGGGGTGTCGGCCATTCAATTCCGGCAAGCGCGTCAGCGTGACCCTGTCCTTCGGCCAGGGCGCGCGCCTGTGTCATGGCGGCGACGGCTTGGGGAATGTCGGGATAGACCGGCAGCCCGTTGCGTTCCAACTCCGCCACCACATCGGGTCGGGCACCGATCCAGACCACAACGACCTGCTTGCCGGCCTTGGCAAATGCACGCACCAGGCTTTGCGACAGATCGCCCGAGATGGAGCCCATCAGACCGATGAACAGCACAAAGGAGTCGTGATGCGGCGCAGCGCCGAGCGCGTCGAGAACGCGCCCAAAGATCGAACTGTCGCCCGCCACGCCGCCTGTCACATCCAGCGGATTGTTGGCCGATACGTAGTCAGGCAGCGCCGCGTCGACCCGTTCGCAGGTCTCTGCGTCAAAGGGCGGCACGGTGAACCCGGCGTCCTCCAGTTCGTCCGCCAGCAACACACCGGCACCGCCGGACACGCTGATGACGCCGACGTTGCGCCCGGTCGGTGCGGGTTGCATCAGGACCAGCCGCGCAACGTCACCCATTTCGAGCAGAGAGTTCACCCGAAGGATACCGATCTGGTCGAACAACGCCTGATAGCGCGCGTCCTCACCCGCCAGTGCGCCGGTGTGGGAGGCCGCTGCCGCCGCGCCGGTCTCTGATCGCCCGGCCTTGATCAGCAGGATTGGCTTGCCGGCGGCGATTGCCGTTCGTGCGGCTTCGCGGAAGGCGGGGCCATCCTTGATATCCTCAATGTAGCATCCGATCACGCGGGTATCGGGATCGCGGGCCAGATGATAGATGGCGTCCGCAACCGTCACCCCGGCCTCATTGCCGGTCGCGACCCAGGATGAAACACCGATGCCGCGCTGAAACATCATGTCGAGCCAGTAGGCACCCAGCGCACCGCTCTGCGAGACAAAGGCAAATCCGCCTTCAATCAGATCGTGGTCCTCCATCGCGGTCGTGAAGGAGGCGATGACACGATTGCGAACGTTTATGGCGCCGAGGCAATTGGGGCCCAGCAGCAGGACCCCGGCGGCGTCGCAGAGCGCGCGCAGACGTGTCTGAATCTCACCGCCCTCCGCCGACAATTCCGCAAAGCCGGACGAGAATACGACAAAGGCGCGCACGCCTGCGGTGATCCCCTCGCGGATGGCGTCCTCGACCATCGCAGCGGGTGTGGCAACGATGGCCAGGTCAATGGGCTGGCCGATGGACGAAAGGCTGGGATATGCGGGCAGGCCCTGCACGTCGCGCGACTTTGGGTTCACCGGATAAATCGTGCCGCGATAGCCCATCTTCTTCATGTAGGCGATCGGGCGTCCGCCCAGTTTCATCTCATTCGAAGAGGCACCGACCACTGCGATTGAGGCCGGATTAAACAGAACGTCGAGTGATTTGAAGGCGGTCATGATTAGGCGCTTCCCTTGCTTGCGTCGTCGTCTTGCGCGGTCGCGACCTGGATTGGGTCGCCGTGATGGACCATACGTACGCGTATGTTGTCGTCATAGCGCAGGTGCCCCAACTCAGGCCGAAACCGGCCCAATCGCGTGATAGGACCCGAACTGGGTAGATCAGCATGCGTGAGGGTGTCGGAGGGCGACATCCGCCGGCCCCGAGGGCCATTCCGAAATGCCCGAAAACGACGGGGTTGAGCATTCGTTAGCGCGACATCCGCATCCCCGACCTGGTGGAAATGAGCGGGAGCTTCACGCACCCCGCCCATCGGAGTCTGGTCTCTTACGGTGACGCGCGCGCTGACGTGGGGGCGTGTCACGCGGGTTTGTCCTTTGCTGTCATGCGGTCCCAGTCGAACGCCAGGGGTTGCTTGTCGATGAAGCGCTGTACCGCCTCCTTGTGGTAGTCCGAGGCGAGGCAAAGTGTTTGCGCCATCGCCTCCTGATCGGCCAGTGCCCGTTGGTCGGTGTGCAGCGATTGGTTGAGAATTGCCTTGGACATTCCGGCGGCCAGACGCGAGGCATCATCGAACCGGCGCGCGAAGGCAAAGGCGGCCTCCATCAGAGCTTCGGGCTCGTGGACCTCCAGCACGATACCGAGGTCGCGGGCCTCTTCTGCACCAAGTGATCTGGCTGTCATCACCAGCTCTTTTGCGCGGGACAGGCCGACGATGCGCGGCAGCAGGAAGAACCCACCGAGGTCCGGCACCAGCCCGATGCGCCCGAATACAGCGCAGAACCGGGCGCGGGTGGAGGCCAGCACAAAGTCCGACGCCAGCGCCAGGTTGAACCCCGCCCCGAATGCGGGCCCGTCTACCGCTGCGATGACCGGCAACTCAAGATTGCTGAGTTCGGTGAACCAGGTGTGCAGCAGGGCGATACGCTCGCGGTTCATATCGACCGGGCGTTCTTCTTCGGACAGGGCCTTGAGATCGCCACCGGCGCAGAACGCCCCGCCGCTACCGGTTATGATCAGCGATCGCAAATCGCGGTTCGCCCGGATCCGCGGCAGAATTGCGGCGATCTCTTCGCGCATGGCGATGTCCAGCGCATGACGAACGTCGGGACGGGTGAAAGTGATGACGCCTGTGCGTCCATGAATCTCGTAGGTAAGTGTCTGGAAGGTCTCGGCCATGGCTCCCCCAATCTGGCGTGTCGTTCCCAAAGGAAAAACTGTTTCTAGTATAGTTTCACCGGCAGTTTGCGTCTCAAATGCTTTAAGCCTCTACTGTATGCCCGACCTCCCGACCGGCCCGAAGGCCACCCCGGCTATTCGGCCACGGAGGCGATTGCGCGGTCATAGGTCCAGTGAGCGTGCGATAAGGTTCCTCTGAACCTCCGACGTGCCCTCGCCGATGACGTAGACCAGCGCGTCGCGGTGGATACGCCCGACCGGGTAGTCGCGCATGATGCCCGCGCCGCCAAAGATGCGGATCGCCTGTTCGGAGCAGCGCACAGCGGTTTCCGAGGCGACCAGCTTGACCTTGGCGGCCATTGCCGCGGTCAGCTTGCCCTGATCCACCAGCCAGGCGCCGTGGTAGACCAGCCAGCGCGCGGCCTCTATCTCGGCCTCCATATCGGCGATCTTGTGCGCGATAGCCTGGTAGGTTCCCAACGGCTTGCCGGCGATCTCACGATCACGAGCATAGGCAATCGAGGCGTCCCGTGCCGCACGCGCCATGCCCAGCGCGTTGGCCGCCACCCCGACCCGGTTTTCGGAGAGGGAATCGAGAATGATCGGATAGGTGCCGGTCTGATGACCGAGCAAGGCATCATCCGGAACTTCCAGTCCGTCGATATGAATAAGCCCGGTTTCCGAGGCACGAATACCTTCCTTGTCGAGCTTGTTGATAACCACCGCCGAGTTCGGCAGGTCGACGATGAACAAGCTGATCGCATGCGGCTTGAGCTCGGGAGAGGTGCGCGCGGCCAGAAGCATGAAATCCGAATAGGGCGAGTTCGTGATATAGGTCTTGGCCCCGGAAATCCGCCAGCCGCCGTCGATCTTCTCGGCCTTGGTGCTGAGCGACCGAATGTTGGACCCGCCGCGCGGCTCCGACAAACCAAAGGCCCCAACCTTGGTGCCGTCAAAGGCACCGGGCAGATATTTCGCCTTTTGCTCGGGCGTGCCCGCCTTCCAAATCGGCCAGATTCCTAGGTGTGTATGTGCCGACCAGGTGGAGGCAAAACCCTGACTGGCATAGCTCAGTTCCTCACGCACGATGCAGTCGGAAATCTTGTCCATCCCCGACCCGCCGTCCTGCGTCGGATAGCGTACGCCCAGCAGACCGAGATCCCCCCATTTGCGGAACATATCGCGGGGAAACGTCTCGTCATCATCATGCTTGCGGGCAATCGGCATGATCTCTTCGGCGGCAAAGCGTCTGACGGTGTCGCGGACCTGCTCATGTTCTTGAGTGAAGCTGAAATCCATTCTTTATACTGTCCCCTGTAGGAAATTTTTGCTGACAACCGTACCGACATGCGGGGCCCCGAGAACGTTCAACGGGGCGCGCATGTCCTCGGGCGCTCAATCTTTCGGAAAGATACCCATCTTCTTTGCAATCACCTGCAACATCACCTCGTTGGCACCACCGCCAACGGCTGTCTGGCGGGCCTCGCGGTAGACGCGCGTGATGAAGTTGTCGTTCACGATGCCCTGGCCGCCCCAGAACTGGGTCAGCTCGACCGGTATCTCCATCGACAACCTGCCGATCATGTACTTGGCCATCGACGCCAGCTTGGTCACGTCCTCTCCGGCCAGATGCGCTTCGAGCGCGCGGTAGAGCAGGGAGCGGACCGCCTCGACCTGGGTCTGCATCTCGGCCAGCTTGAAGTAGATATACTGATTGTCGAGAAGCGGCTTGCCAAAGGCCTTGCGCTGGCGAAGGTACTCGATGGTCTCATTGATGGCGATGTCCAGGAACCGCCAGGACCGGGCCACGACGAACAGGCGTTCCTCCTGGAACTGCTGCATTTGGTAGAGAAACCCGCGGCCTTCTTCGCCGATCAGGTTGGCCTGGGGAATGCGCACATCGTCAAAGAACAAAAGCGCAGTGTCCGATGACTTGTACCCCACCTTGTCGAGCTTCTTGCCCACGGTGATGCCGGGGGTATCCAGCGGCAGAACGATCAGCGACTTGTTCTTGTGCGGCGCGTTTTCGGTGCCGGTATTGACCAGAAGGCAGATCCAGTCACCCTGAACGCCGTTGGTGATCCACATCTTGGATCCGTTGATGATGTAGTCGCCGCCGTCCTTGCGTGCGGTGGTTTTCAGGCTTGCCACGTCAGAGCCTGCGCCGGCTTCGCTGACCCCGATACAGCCGACCAGATCGCCGGCAATCGTGGGGGCCAGGAACTCTTCCTTCAGGCGGTCGCTGCCGTAATTGGCCAGCGCCGGGGTGCACATATTGGTCTGCACGCCGATGGCCGAACAGATGCCCATGGTGCGGATGCCGCCCAGTTCCTCGGCAAAGACGATCTCGTAGGACAGGTCCAACGCCATGCCGCCGTAAGCCTCGGGCTTGCCGATGCCGAGCAGGCCAGCGTTGCCAAAGGCTTTCATCACCTGACGAGCCGGAAAAATCCCCTCTTCTTCCCATTGATCGACAAAGGGATTCACATGGGTATCGACCACTGCGCGAGTGGTTCGGCGCAGGGCTTCGTGGTCTTCGTTCCAGATCATGCTGCGCCCTCCTGACGAGGACGGCGACGCACGATCAGATGCGCTTCGCCGATCTGGGAGACCTGGTTGTCGGGCGCGATAACGCGAACCTCAAAGATGATCTGACCTTGCAACTTACCCCCGCCGCTACGCCCGATCACCGTTGCGTCGGCGGTGAGAACATCGCCGACAAAGGCCGGCGAGAGGAAACGCCAGGGACCAAGCTGACCCATCGCGACCAGGCTATCACTCAGGAGGTTGCCGACCGAGGCCATCGCCTGCGCCACTGGATGCGGGCCATGCGCGATTGCGCGGCCAAAGCGGTTGTCCGAGCTGGTGTTGATCGGGTGAAAGGCGCCGAATAACTCCGAATGTCGGCCAATCCGCTCGGCGCTGCAATCGATGTCGGGCAAGGTCAGCAGCATCCCTGGCAGCAGGTCTTCATACCAGTAGTTAGTCGTCGATGTCATTTGCGTCCTCCTCTGCAGGCAGAAGTATCATCCAATGACAGATGAATCACAAGTCATAATTCGCCCTGCGGTCTGTCGGAACGTTCCAGATCCAGCAGATCGCAACAGAGCGATGCCGCACAGTGCCTCGCCATTCTGAGGTGATGTCGTGATAGGGCCGATCGCGAGAGGGGGAAGGTTACTGGCGGTCTGTAATCTCACCGCAACGGAGGCGATCCGTAAAGCACAAGTGCCCCGGTCCAGCGTCCCCTGTTCCGCCCACACAATGCCTATCAACGCGGAATAGATATTGGTGGCCTGATCGAAATTGATCAGGGCTTCGTACATCCGTGCCGTGAGCAGGTTAATCAGGAGGGCGGGTTCAGCGTCAGGTCGCGCGCGACCCGACCCTACCGCGCGGCTTTTGCAGATACCGCGCCGTGGCCGGGTTATTGATCCGAACGCCCATAAGATTTCCTGACGCTATACCGAACTACCGAAGGACTGTAGGGGTCGATCACTCCCCGGCCAAACAGTCCCCGGCGAGATCCTCAGCGAAACAGACCTGACTGCATCAGGCGGCCATAGGCCTGAATGGCGCTCTCGGGGATGGTGCCCTGCTCTTTGTATAGCATCGCGACATAGCCGCGCGCTCCCAGCATGATGGCCACCGTCGCTTCGAGTTCGGCATCCGGCATCTCGCGGATGTCGTTGGACGCCATGGCGCGTTTCAGGGCGCGGATATAGCCGTCGCTCAAGCGCCGGATATGTTCGTCGTGGGCCTTGGGGGCGAACACCTCGGCCTCGTACAGCACCCGGTAAAATCCGGGGGTTTCGCGAAGATAGTCGCAATAGGCGCGAAAGCGGGCGATATCCCGGTCGATCCCGGTGCCCGCTTCGACCAGATCGGCGGTGATCTGATCGGTCATCTGCAAGCCGACAAAGGGCAGCAGGACATCGAACAGTCCCTGCCGGTCCTTGAAGTAATTGTAGAACGTTCCGTGCGCGACGCCGGCGGCCTCGGTTATCTTGGCGATGGTCGTCGCCGCATATCCATATTCACCGACAATATCCGCAGCCGCGTGCATCAGGTTGAGATAGGTCTGCTGCGCCTTTTCTTCACGGCTCGGCTTGGCTTTCCGCACGGGGCGGTCAAATGACAGTGGCGTCGCAATCTTGGTGTTTTTTTCGTTGCGGCTTGGCAATAACTTGTCCACGGCTTTTTAGGTGTCGGAAAGAACCTGGTCTCGTAGCACGCGTTTCAGGATCTTTCCAGACGGATTGCGCGGCAATTCGTCCACCACGCGCAGGCCCTTGGGGCACTTGAAACCGGCCAGATGCTCGCGGCAAAAACCGGCCAGTTGATCGAAATCCAGACTCGTGTCGGGTTCCAGCACGACCACGGCCAGCGGGACCTCTCCCCATTTCGGATCCGGGCTGGCGATGACGGCCACGTCCGCGACTTCGGGAATCATGTGGATGACCCTCTCCAACTCCGAGGAGGCAATGTTCTCACCGCCCGAGATGATCATATCCTTCTTGCGGTCGGTGAGGAACAAGAAGCCGTCCTCATCCAGATATCCCACGTCGCCCGAGCGCAGAAAGCCGTCGGGATGCATCGCCGCGATACTTCGCTGGGGGTCGTTCCAGTATCCACGCGTCACCTTGGGGCCCCGCATGCAGATTTCGCCGGAAACGTCCGGAGGCAGGGCGACGCCGGCGTCGTCGCGGATTTCCAGTTCCACCATGCTGACCGGGCGACCGACCGAACCGATTTTCTCGATCTCGCGCCCCGGCTCCATCATCGTGTCGCCCGAGACGGTCTCGGTCATGCCGTAAGCGTCGATGTAGCGGGCCGAGGAGAACACCTTGCCAAAGTCACGTATCCGGCTTTGCGGTGTACGATCCCCGCCCGCGATGCACCATTTCAGCGAAGAGAGGTCAGGCAGCGTGCCGCGGTCCAGCGCCAGGATGCCGCTGGTCATGACCGGGGCCAGCCAGATACCGGTGATCTTTTCGTCAGCGATGGTCGTGACCACATCTTTCGGGTCAAAGTCACGCAAAACCACAAGCGTGCCGCCCATCCCATGAACGGCGAGTCCCGGCAGATCGCAGGCACCGACATGGTACAGCGGCCCCACCATGCACAGCCGGTCACAGGCGCGCAGTTGCAGGGCTGTGACCATGTCCATGTTCTTGTAATGCAGGTTGTCGTAGCTGTGTGTCACACCCTTGGGCCGGTCCGTGGTGCCCGAGGTATACATCACCCGAAACAGATCTTCGCCCGCGCGTGGGTGGACCCGCCGGACCGGGTCGCCGCGCAGTGCGCCACGCGCATCGGCCTGCGCGGCCTCATCCAGCAGGACAGTCGGCTGCTGGAGGCTCGCGAGCGCCGGAGCAAATTCGGTATCGCCGATCACCAAGTCTGCCCCGGCGTGATCGACGATATAGGCGACCTCTTCACCCGAAAGGCGATAGTTCACGGGCAATGACACCGCGCCCAGATGCGATATCGCGTAGAGCAGTTCGATGAACGCCGAGGAGTTCTTCATCATCAGCGCTACGATGCTGCCGGGGCCGATGCCCTCGGCGCGCAACCCGCCGGCGATCTCCTGAACCCTTTCGTTCAGAGCCTGCCAGCTCAGGCGCGTCCCGTCGTAGATTAGCGCCTCGGACCCCGGAGTGACACGGGCGTGATACATCAGCTGTGTGGTCAGGTTATGCATGGTGGCTGCCTTTCGGCGGGGGGCCTCAATATGAACGGGGCAGGCCGAGATTGGCCATGGCGATATAGTTCAGGATCATCTCTTCCGAGACCGGGGCGAAACGGAACAACCTTGCATCGCGCCAAAGCCGCTCCACGTGCATCTCCTTGGAGAACCCCATGCCGCCCATAACCTGCATCGATTGTTCGGCGACCGCCGAGGTGGCCTGAGAGGCGATCAGCTTGGCCGCGTTGCTCTCGGATCCGAAAGGCAAGCCGTTGTCAAAGAAAGACGCGGCCTTGAGGTTGAGCAGCTTGGCCGCCTCAAGTTCGGCCCAGTGCTGCGCCAGGGGAAATTGCAGCGACTGGTATGAGCCGATGGGCCTGTCGCCAAAGACCCGCCGTTCTTTGGCGTAGTCCACGCCGAGCCGAATGGCGAGCCGACCGGCACCGATCAGGCCCGCAGTCGTCACGATCCGCTCGGTATTGAGTACGTCGAGCAACTGATGCCAGCCTTTGTCCAGGTCCCCGATCAGTTCGTCGGCCTCGATACGGACATTGTCAAAGAACACCTGACTGGAGGGCAACGTGTTGGTGCCCAGCTTGTCGATAGCCGCGTGGCTGACCCCTTCCCGATCGGTGTCGATCATGAAGAGCGAGATGCCATGGGTCTTTTTCGGGGCCTGGTCGATGGGCGTGCTGCGGGTCACCACCAGCATCTTGTGCGACTGCGGGACGCCGGTGATCCAAATCTTCTGTCCGTTCAGCTGCCAGCCGTCACCGTCGGGCACCACGGTGGTGCGCAGCTCCAGTGAATTGGTGCCGGCATCCGGCTCTGTCAACGCCATGCAGAATTGCATCTCGCCGGTGCACAGTTTTGGCAGCCAGTCGGCCTTCATCTGGTCGGTGCCATATTTCGCCACCGACACGCCGCCAAAGATCGGGTTCAGCATGAAGACCTGCGCCAGCGTCGCGCCGGCCCCCGCGGCGCAGAGCTCTTCGATGATCAGCGCCACCTCGACCATGCCAAGGCCGGCACCGCCGAGGTCCTCGGGCAGCATCGCGCCAGCCAGCCCGGAATCGCAGACAGCCTGCCAGCACTCGACCGGGAACGCCTTGTCAGCGTCTTTCGCGCGCCAGTAATCGGGACCGAAAGCCTCGCCCACCTTGCGGGCGGTCTCGATCATCATCTGTTGTTCTTCGCTCAGGGCAAAATCCATGAAGGGCTCCGGTTATTTCAGGCCGGTTTGCGCGCCGGGCGCAGCAGGCGGAGGGGGTTTTCGAGAAGGGCCACGACCGCCGACAGGAAACGTGCCGCATCAGCGCCATCGATGATGCGGTGGTCGCAGGCCAGTGTCAGGGTCAGCTCCCGCCGAAGGGCGGGCGCGTTGTTGGCATCGGGACGGAACACCGCACGTTCGGCGCCCACGCCCAGGATCATGGCGTTTGGCGGGTTGATGATCGGGGTCAGCGACGAGGCGCCGAACATACCGACATTCGAGATCGAGATCACGCCGTCACCCACGTCCGAAGATGCCAGGCTGCCCGTCCGCGCGCGTTCGATCAGCCCGTTCGCCTGATTGGCCACATCATCCAGCGAGGTGCCGCCGGAATTCCGCACGACCGGGATACGCAGCCCATCGGGCGTTTCGACGACCATGCCGATATCGGCGCGCCCGAAGGCAATGATGCGATCGCCAGCCCAGATGCGGTTCATCTGGGGCATCTCCTCCAGCGCCAGACCCAGCGCCCGGATCAGCATATGCGTGACCGAGACTTTCTGCGTGGCGCCGTCGGCGTTGATGTCGGAACGCAGCGCTGACAGCGCCACCATATCAGCCTCATGAGTGAGATAGAAATGCGGGATGTCGCGCTTTGCGGCACTGACCCGCTGGGCCGTGGCGCGTCTGGTTGCGTCGGGCGTGATTTCGGTGACTTGCGCCGCAGCGTCGCCTGTCGCAGGTTGACCCGGTGGCCTTGCTTGCGCTGCGGTTTCGATGTCGCGCGCCTTGATCCGTCCCTTGGGGCCGGTGCCTTCGACCTTGTTGAGATCGACACCTTCGATTCCGGCCAGGCGGCGCGCCAGCGGCGTCGCGATGACGCGCAGTACATCCTCTTTCATGACCCGCCCGTCGCGGCCCGTCGGCTCGACCGTCGTGCGGTCCAATCTGTGCTCGGCCATCAGCTTGCGGGCGGATGGGCTGTCGAGCGTATCTTTGCCCTGACCATGACCCTGGCCCTGAATTTTGGCGGGCGGCTGGGCCGCTGCCGGGTCGGAGGTGGGCGTGGAGGGGCGCGCGGCGGGGGCCGCGCTGTCGTCTGCCGGTGCGCCGTCGTTCTCTACCCGTGCGATCGGGGTGCCGACCGGCACCGTCTCGCCGGCCTGAACGAGAACTTCCGCGAGCTTTCCATCGGTTTCGGCCTCGATCTCGTTGGCGACCTTTTCGGTCTCGACCGTGAACAGCAGGTCGCCGGCGCGGAACTCCGCCCCCGGTGCGACATGCCATTCGGAAAGCAGCCCCTCGGTCATCGTCAGACCGAACTTGGGCATCACCAGATCGGACATTTTCAGGAACCCTTGAAAGTCGCGGCGCGTTTTTCCAGGAAGGCCGAGCACCCTTCGTGCGAGTCCTCACTGTCCAGCACCAGCCCGATCATCGCCTGTTCGTGACGCAGGGCCGCCGAGAGGGGCATATCCGCGCCATCGGTCACTGTCCGCTTGAGCAGCTTCAGAACCAGCGGCGATTTCGCGGCGATCTTGTCCGCCGTCTCGCGGGCGCTCGCCATCAGCTCATCATGCGGGACCACGCGGTTGGCGAGGCCGATGCTGACCGCCTCTTCCGGGGTCAACATATCGCCGGTGTACATGATCTCCTTGGCGCGGCAGAGGGGCAGTTGACGGATGATCCGCTGGGTGCCGCCGGCGCCGGGAAACAGACCCAGAGTGATTTCGGGAAGGCCCAGCCGGGACTTGTCGGACAGAATGCGGATATCGAGCGCCAGCAACAATTCGGTGCCACCGCCCAGCGCGAACCCGTTCACCGCGCCAATCGTCGGCTTGTCGAGCGTCTCGATCCGGCGGAACAGGTTATGGATAGCCTCGGCGAATTCCTCGTAGTGCGGCAGGCCCTGGCGCGAATTCAGATCGGCGATGTCGCCGCCCGCGACAAAGGAACGCCCAGTCCCCGTAAAGATCACCACGCGGATCTCGGGGTCTGTCGCGACCTTGTCGAGGGCGTCGTTCAGCGCGCGGACGGCCGGTAAGTCAATCGCATTCAGCGTGTCGGGGCGGTTGATCGTCAATGTGGCGATCGGGCCATCGACGTCTATCAGGATCGTGTCGGTTGTCATATGAAACTCCTCAGTGTTCAGGCCAGCGTTCGGCGGAGTGCCGTGACAATCCGGTCCGCGTTGGGCCGGTATGCCTCTTCCAGCGTCTTTCCGAAAGGCGAGGGGGCAAAGGGTGCGCCCACCCGTATGATCGGGCCGTCAAGCTCATCGAAACCGATATCCACCATCCGAGCGGCAATTTCCGCGCCGACCCCAAAGGCTTCGACCGCCTCGTGCACGACGACGAGGTTATGGGTGCGCGACAGGCTCTCCAGCACGCAGGCTTCGTCCCAGGGCTGAATGGAGCGTAGGTCGATCACCTCGACCTCGACGCCCTCCGCGGCCATCACATCGGCTGCGGCTTCGGCCAGGCCGACCGCTGCGCCATAGGCCACCACGGTGGCATCCTCGCCTGGCCGCGCGATCCGGGCCTTGCCGATTTCGACCCGTTCGGGGGTCTCGGGTACCTCGCCCTTCATGGCGTAAAGTGCTTTGTTTTCGACGACGATCACCGGGTCGGGATCGTCGATCGCCGCACGCAGCAGGCTGTAGGCTTCAGCCGGATTTGACGGGCAGACGACCTTGAGGCCCGGCACATGGGCCAGCCAGGCTTCTAGGCACTGCGAATGCTGTGGTCCCGCGTTGAGCCCGCCGCCATGGGGCGTTCGCAGAACCATCGGCACCGAGCCCTGACCGCCGAACATAGAGCGCGCCTTGGCAGCCTGGTTCACCAACATATCCATCGAAAGGGTGATGAAATCCATGAACATGATCTCGGCCACCGGCCGCATGTTGGTCAGCGCCGCGCCCACTGCGATGCCGGTGATCGCGGCCTCGGCGATAGGAGCGTCATAGACCCGCTCGGGCCCGTAGATGTCGAGAAGATCGCGCGTTGCCTTGAATGACCCGCCCGCCGCGCCGATGTCCTCGCCGATCAGGAACACGGTGGAATCGTCGCGCATCGCGTCTTTCAGGGCCTGATTGACGGCCTTCAGATATCGCATCTCACCCATCGGTTCAGACCTCGGCTCGTGTGTATACATCGGCAAGAATGTCGCCGGCTTCGGGAAGGGGGGCAGCCACTGCCGCCTCGGTCGCGGCCTCGATCTGCGCCTCGACGTCGGCGGCGATCTCGGCCAGCGCCTCATCCGTCAGGCCGGCCTCGCGCAGCGTCTCGCCGGCCAGCCGTATCGGGTCGCGCGCATCGAGCCCGGCCAGCTCGTCACTATCGCGATAGTCTTGCCGATCCCCTTCGAAATGCCCACGGACACGGGTGGTCCGGCATTCGAGGATCGCAGGAGAGGCCGCCTTGCGCATCCCGGTGATCAGTTTACCGGCGGCCCCGGCGACTTCATCGACGATATTGCCGTCCACTTCCTTGTAGGTAATGCCGAATGCCTTGCCGAGCTTGTCGAGGCTTGTGGCCAGTTGCCGTTCCGTCGGGCTGAATTCCGACCAGCCGTTGTTCTCGCAGACAAACAGGATCGGAAGGCTCCACAGCTTGGCGATATTCAGACATTCATGCAGGACGCCTTCGGCCAGGGCGCCGTCGCCGAAATAAACCACGGCGATGTTCCCCTTGGCCTGCATCTTGTGTGCCAGCGCGCTGCCCGTGGTGATCGGCAGGCCAGCAGCGACAATACCGTTCGCACCGAGCATGCCCTTGGCCAGATCCGCGACGTGCATCGAGCCGCCGCGCCCCTTGCACAACCCGGTCGCCTTACCCAGAATTTCGGCGAAGAAGCCGTTCAAATCCACACCCTTAGCCAGGGTATGGCCGTGCCCGCGATGGTTCGAAGACACAGTATCGTCTTCGGTCAGCGCGCTCGAAACCCCTGCGGGGACGGCCTCCTGGCCGATGGACAAGTGGAGAAAGCCCGGAATCATTCCGTCGGCGAACAGCTTCTGCAGCCGTTCTTCTGACCGGCGGATCAACAGCATCATGCGGTAGAGGTCCGCGCGTTCTTTCAGCTTCATCGCCATCTCCCTTATGCCTCACGGCAAATTGCCAAGCCGGCTTCCAGGCGTCAAGGGAAATGATTTCTGATTCGACAATCATTTATGTTGCGAATCCACTTTACCCCGATAACATGAACTCAATACGTCTCAGAGACGTCCGATCGAGAATGGGGAGGTTCATCGATGCAATTTCAGCCTACGGAAGACCAGAAAGCCTATCGTGATACCGCCAAGCGGTTCGCATCCGAAAAGCTCGCGCCGAGCTATCTGGAACGGTCAAAGGGGCAAGTCCTCGACCGTGCGAAGTTGAAGGAAATGGGCTCGCTCGGGCTGATCGCGCCCGATCTGCCGGAACGGTTTGGCGGGCTTGGCGAAAGTTCGGTGACAGCCGGGCTCATCACCGAGGAAATCGCATATGCCGATTTCAACGTCAGCTACGTGCAGCTTGTGGGGTCCCTCATGGGGGGAATGGTCGCAAAACACGCCTCCGAAGATATCTCGGCGGAATGGCTGCCCAAATTGATTGCCGGTGACGCGGTGATCGGTATCGGCCTGACGGAGCCGCGAGGTGGGTCGGATGTGGCAAACCTTGTCCTCAGGGCCGAAAAGTCCGGCAACGGCTGGCGGCTGAACGGAGAAAAGACCTCCATCAGTTTTGCCACCCAGGCGGATGCGGT
This sequence comes from Pseudooceanicola sp., assembly GCA_002709085.1. Taxonomy (GTDB): domain Bacteria; phylum Pseudomonadota; class Alphaproteobacteria; order Rhodobacterales; family Rhodobacteraceae; genus Pseudooceanicola. The sequence continues at coordinate 55,532 of PAPR01000053.1, forward strand.
GGTGGTCTTTGCGCGCACCGGCGATCCGGATAGCGGCTCCAAGGGGGTCAGCGCCTTTTTCGTCGATCTGAATGAAAAGGGTATCAAGCGCACGCATTTCGACGACATTGGCACGCGGCCTGTCGGGCGCGGATCGTTGTTCTTTGACGATGTTTATGTGCCGGCTGAAAACATGATGGCGGAAGAGGGCCGCGCCTTTGGCAAGATCATGGTTGGCTTTGACTACTCCCGTGCGCTGATCGGGTTGGAATGCCTGGGCGCGGCACAGGCGTCGGTCGATGAAACCTGGGCTTATGTGCAGGAGCGCGAAGCCTTTGGCGCGCCCATCGTGCAATACCAGGGGGTCAGCTTCCCGCTGGCCGAAGCCGAGACCAAGCTCACCATGATGCGCCAGCTTTGCTATTATACGCTGGACCTGCGCGATCGTGGCCTGCCCCACACCGCAGAGGCCGCCATGTGCAAGTGGTACCTGCCCAAGACCGCCTGCGAGATTATTCACCAATGTCTGATCCTGCATGGCCATTACGGCTATACCACCGACTTGCCGCACCATCAGCGTTACAACGATGTTCTCGGTCTGCAACTCGGCGATGGCACCGCGCAGGTTCAGAAATTGGTGATCGCTCGCGAAAAAGCTGGACGGATGGCGCTTCAGTATGACCCCATGGCAAGGGCGGCCCACAAAAAGTGAGCAAGGCCGCATCTGTCGGCAAAATGGGTTTTGGTGATCTTGGTTTAGTCTGAATATTCGATTGTCCATCAGCAGGCATCCAGAAGCCTGCTTTGGGGGTGTCCGATGACATTCAGTTCAAATGCCTGGCGCCGCAAAAATCCGGACGAACCGGATGTCAGCCTGCGATTTGTGAAAGCGATAAAATTCCGGACGCGGCGTGCCGCGTCCGTCGATGTGGCATTTGCGGCGTGGCCTGTTTTGGGAGGCCCCGCCCCGCTTGACCGCAAACAGTTCAGGAATAGGCGTGGCAAGGCGCGACCGGCCCATACAAGGGCCGGAACCATGCTGAATGACCACTTCAAACGCGCCAAATAATATCACAATCAGGGAGAAGTAATGTGAAATTCCTTTCAATATTCACTGCGGCCGCCTTGGCCACGGCGACGGTCCTGGGCGGCACCGCCGCCTCGGCGCAGGATAAAGAGCCGATACGTTTCGGACTTTGTTTCGATCTCAGCAAATCCTACACGTTCGTCTCGCCCCAGGTGGCTCAGGCAGCTCAGGATCTGGCCAAATTCACCAATAAGAATGGCGGCATCGACGGTCATCCCGTCGAGATGATCGTGCGTGACCACGGGAACGAGCCCCAGCGAGGGGTGGAGTGCTACGAACAGCTGAAACGCGAAGGCGTGTTCATCTTCTATATGCTGTCGACCCCGGTGACGAATGCCATCGTCCCGCGGGCGATGAAAGACGAGAATATCCTGATGCAGTCCTTCTCCGGCAGGGGCGACGCTGTCGATGGTGAGGTGTTCGAATGGGTTTTCCCGGTCGGGCCGACGTACTGGCAGCAGGCCGCCAACGATATTGCCTTCATCAAGAACCAACTTGGCGGCGATCTCAGTGAAGCCAAGATCGGCTTCATGTATTTCGACTTCCCCTTCGGCCAGGAGCCGATCGAGATCCTCAAGACGTTGGAAGAGAAAGAAGGCTTCCAGCTTGAGCTTTATCCGGTCCCACTGCCCGGATCGGACCAGTCAGGTCCATGGAGCAAAGTCCGCCGCGACAAGCCCGACTATGTGATTTCCTGGATGCTGGGCGGCGGCCATGTCGTTGCTTCCAAGGAGATGCGGCGCAACGGGTTCCCGATTGATCGGTATCTCTCTGTCGACTGGATCAACGAAGTGGATATCGCCAACATCGGGACAGAGGAGGCCACGGGCATCCTGCGCGGAACCAATGTGGCGGGCGGTCAGGATCACGAACTCATCCAGGGCATCCTCGATACGCTCTATGCCAATGGTGAGGGTAGCGGGCCGGAAAAACTCTTGCGCGACGTGCACTATAACAAGGGTATCGCGATCTATGCGGTGGCAATCGAAGCCGCCCGTCTGGCGATCGAGCAGAATGGCTGGCCGCTGACCGCAGAGAGCATGAAGGCCGGTTACGAGTCGGTAAAGAACTACGATGCCGGAGGTATCATGTCACCTGTCACCGTGACGCCGCAGGACCACGGCGGGGGCGGACGCACCCGTGTGGAGCAATGGACCGGCGAAACCTGGGAGCCGCTGACCGAGTGGAGCTCCGACTATGGCGAGGTGGTTTGGGACGTGATCAAGGAAAGCTCCTCCACGTTCTCCACCGACTGAGGACAGCGGGTCTACGGGGCTTAGGGCCTGTAGATCCGTTCCCCTGGCGGGCCATTCGGACGACATTTTAGCAGGTCGCCGATATGGTCCGAGGGGACTACAACCTTCTGAATGAACTCCGTTGGGGTTCGGTGCAGGCCTCCATTTCTTGACTGAAATGGAGGTCTGTATCCGTTTGTACAGCGGATATTTTTCCAGCGTTACCGCATATCCAACCCGGTCTGCGCGCACCCCTGTGGCGCGGTGCATGCCGCGTCGCGGGCATAGCCCGTCAGCTATCCGAAAAGCGTTGATGCCCCCGCTGCCCGCGACCTGCTCCAAAATATATCTTTACACAAAAAATATTCAAACATACGTTTCAATCATGCGTTTGAACGAATCTGGAAAAACAAGTTCAGTGACACGGGGCACGATCCGCGCCGTGGCCGAAGAGCTTTTCGCCGAGAACGGAATACACGGTGTGACGACGCGGGCGTTGGCCGAAAAGGCTGGCGTGAACATGGCTGCGGTGAACTATCACTTCGGAAACAAGGACAACCTGACGATGGCGGTCTTTCGCGATGTCGCGCGCCGTTCCGTGCAGCGACGTCTGGATAACCTGGCCCGGATCGAAGCAGAGGCCGAAGCCAGAGGTGTCTCGCCAAGTCTGAAAGACACCGTTGAGGCCTTTGTCGATGCCTACGTCAATGAAGACACCCCGCGAACCGGGGTTCTGCTGGCCCATCTTGTCTTGCAGCATCGCGTGCGCCCGACGGAATGGACTCGCGCTATTGTTCAGGAGGAGCTGGACGATTTCGCGCTTAGCTACATGGAAGCGCTGCGCCGTGCCGCGCCGCATCTGGCGGAGAACGTGTTGCACTGGCGCTATCACTTCATGGTGGGCGCCGTGATGATGAGTTTGAGCGACCAGACGTCAGACGGGCGCATGCGGCGTTTGTCGGGCGGATTGTGCGACCCGGAAAATCGGGTCGAGTTCAAGGCGCAGATGGTCTCTTTCCTCGTCGACTCATTCGGCCAGCCAGAGACCGCTGAAATTAGAATGGCACATGCTGACCCATGACGACGGGTCAGCTGCCGGACAGCCGGAATAGCCGGCGATAAGACCTCAGGGAGGAGGAAAGATGACAAGATTGATGAAAACCACGCTCACCGGCGTATTGCTCTCGGGCGTAGCCTTGCCGGTGGTGGCCGAAACCTGGAACTTCACGGTGATCGCGGGACATCCGCCGTTGACCCGTGGCGTATCCGCGATTTCCGACCATTTCGTGCCGGAAGTGTCCAAGCGTGTCGCCGAGCTGGGCCACACGATCAACTGGACCGAAGCCTACGCTGGCGCCGTCGCGCCGCCGACCGGGGTTCTGGAGGCCGTCGAAAGCGGTGTGGCCGAATTTGGCTACGTGCCGCAGTTGTTTGAAGGCGACAAACTTCCGCTGGACCAGATCACCTATATCACCCCTTTCGGCACCTCCGACCTGCTCAAGGTGATGGGCGTGATCGATAAGCTCTACGCCGAAATCCCGGCGATGACCGAAGCCTGGGCAGACAATAATCAGAAGGTGCTCGCGCCGGTCGGTATCGACACGTACCATTTCGTCACGAAGTTCCCGATCGAAGATGTCTCGGACCTCGACGGGCACAAGATCGGCACCGCCGGTCTGGCGCTCAACTGGCTCAAGGGCGTGGATGCGACGCCGGTGGCCGGGTCCCTGCCGGATTTCTACAACTCCATGTCGACCGGGCTGTACGACGGGGTCATGACCTTTGAATCCGTGGTCGCGCCCTACAAGTTCTACGAGGTCGCGCCCTATATCACCAAGATCAACTTTGGTGCGCAATATGCCTCGGCCCTGACAGTGAACCTCGACACCTGGGACTCACTGCCGGAAGATGTCCAGCAGGTGATCCAGGAGGTCGCGAACGAATATCGCGACATCGCGGCTGAATCCTACAACGAGGGCGGCAAGGCCTCGCTCGCCAAAGCCGTGGAGGGTGGCGCTACGATCACCGACCTGTCGGACGAACAGCGCGCGGCCTATGCGGAGAAACTGCCCAATATCGCGCGTGAATGGGCTGAAAAGCTCGATGCACAGGGCAAGCCCGGCACTGAGGTTCTGGAAACCTACATGCGCCTGTCCAAAGAGGCGGGAATCCAGCACGTCCGAGACTGGGCAGCAAAGTGAGCGAGAGTGTTGACATCCAAGTGCCGCCCGGACAACCGGGCGGCCCTGTCGCGCTATGGCTCAACCGCCTGACACTGGCCCTGGCGGTCATCGGCGGGTTGGGCACCCTGGGGATCATGGCGATCATCAACGCGGATGTTGTCGGCCGGGGGGTTTTTGGCACCCCGGTTCCGGCCACAGCCGAAATTGTCAGCGCCGCGATCGTTGCCATCGTGTTTCTTCAATTGCCGCAGGCGACGGCGGCGGGGCGGAATGTGCGCTCTGATATGTTGCTGACGCGGCTCAGCCGCGGCGACGGGCGCGCCGGGCATCTTATGAATACGCTGCATCACGCGGCAGGGACGCTGATGCTGGGCGTCCTGTTGTACTACATCGCGCCGGGGATCCTGGATTCCATCGAGGGCAATGAGACGGTCGGTCTTTATGGGATTTTCACGATGCCGCGGTGGCCCTTTGTGGTCTGCGTGCTGGCGGGCTGTGCCCTGACCCTGGCGCAATACGCGATGCTGACGATCGGTTTTGCCATGCAGACCTTTGGACGGAGGGCCGACGCATGACCGGTGTCGAGATTGGTATCTATTCGATCATCGCGATCCTCGTGCTGATCCAGCTGGGAATGCACGTGGCGATTGCGCTGATGGCCGTTTCCTTTTTCGGGGTCTACCTCGTCAAGGGCAAGATGGTCGTCGCCGGCGCCCTGCTGAGCCAGGCGGCGCTGGACGGGGTTGAGAGGTATTCCTTCGGAGTGATCCCGCTATTCGTGTTGATGGGCGTGCTGGTCGGGGCCTGCGGGTTGGGGCGCGACGTCTTTGATGTCGCGGGGCAATTGTTCCGCCGGTTTCGCGGCGGGCTGGGCATCGCGACAGTCTTTGCCAATGCTGTCTTCGCGGCAGTGAACGGAACGTCAATCGCGTCGGCCTCAGTCTTTACCAAGGTCGCGGTGCCGGAACTGGTTCGCCAGGGCTATACTCCGCGCTTCTCGGTTGGCGTGGTCGCGGGATCATCGGTGCTGGGCATGCTGATCCCGCCATCGCTGTTGCTGATCCTTTTCGGGATCATCGCAGAGGTCTCAATCGGGGACCTGTTCACTGCCGGGATCGTGCCGGGCCTGTTGCTGGCGCTGATGTTCTGCGTGGCGATCCTGTTGCTGGCGCGATATTTCCCGCGATTCACCGGCAATCCGGGCGCCTCTGATCTGCCCGAGATGAGCCGCGTCACCATGGTCCTGAAATCCGCACCGATCATACTGCTGATGGTGCTGGTTCTGGGCGGCATTTACGGCGGGTTCTTTACCCCCACCGAAGCGGGCGGGGTCGGGGCCCTTGGCGCCCTCATCATTGCGATGATCAAGGGCCGCCTGACGGGTCGCGAGATCTGGCGCATCATGCTTGAGGTGGGGCAGGTCACGGCCTCCATCACCTTTCTCATCATCGCGGCGCATATGTATTCGCGACTGCTGGCCCTGACCGGCCTGCCGAACGCGATGACTGGGCTTTTGGCCAGCTGGGAACTGGGGCTTTACGGAATTCTGGTGCTTTACCTGATTGCGATTGTTCTGCTGGGCACGATCCTCGACAGCTCATCAATCCTGCTGATCCTGTTGCCGCTGATCCTGCCGGTGATCCAGCCGTTCGGCGTTGATCTCGTCTGGTTCGGGATCCTGACCATCATCGCGGTCGAGGTTGGGCTACTGACGCCCCCGTTGGGCGTGGCCTGCTTCGTCATCAAGGCGAACCTGGACGATGACCGCATTTCGCTGAACGACATTTTTGCCGGAGCGGCGCCCTTCGCGCTGATCATGGTCGTGCTTGTGGCGCTGGTGATCCTGATGCCCTGGCTCGCCGTCGGCCTATTGTAGAGGAGAGACATATGAAAACGGATGTCAAACGCGACCTTCAGAATCTGGGTAACGGATTATACGCTTGGGTGCAGGGAGACGGCAGCTGGGGATGGAGCAATTCGGGCCTGATCGTGGGCGAAGACGATCAAACGCTGGTGGTCGACACCCTGTTCACCGGCAAGTTGACCGAGGACATGCTGCGCGCCTACGTGGCGGCGGAGCCGGCGGCGGCCAATATCGACATTCTGGTCAATTCCCATTCCAACGGCGATCACACCTTCGGCAACCATCTGGTGGGCGACGCGCGTATCATCGCCTCGGAGGCGGCCCGCGAAGAGATGGAAGAGCGCCCGGCGGAGTTCTTCAAGGCCGCCGCCGCCGATCCCGAAGCGCATGGTGTCTTTGGGGATTTCCTCCAGCATTTCATGGGGCGGACGTTTGATTTTTCCGATATCGAGCATGTGCCGCCGACCGAAGTGTTCAAGGGCACCAAAACACTGACCGTCGGCGGTCGCACCGTCGAACTGACCGAACTGGGCCCGGCCCATACGCGGGGCGACATCATCATCCACGTCCCCGACAGCAAGGTCTGCTACACCGGCGACCTGGTTTTTCACGGTGGGCATCCGATCATCTGGGCCGGCCCGGTCAGCAATTGGGTCGCGGCCTGCGATCACATCCTCGGTCTGGACGTTGACGTGATCGTGCCGGGGCATGGGGCGGTCTCGGACAAATCCGCTGTGCAGGGGCTGCGCGACTACTTCACTCATATCCAGGCCGAGACCGAGAAGTGTTACGCCGCCGGTCTCAACTGGGAAGAGGCCGCCTTTGAGGTCGGTTATGCGAACTTTGACAGCTGGCTGGATCGCGAGCGGGTGGTGGCCAATGTCGCTACGATCTACCGTGACTTGTCCGGTGGCAAAGTGGACCCGGACCAACCCGAGGTCTTGACGCAGATGCTGCGGTATTCGCGCGGCGCAAGCTGCCCGCATGACGAGCCGTGCTCCTGCGGGGCCAAGCACTGATGCTTGAACTCTTGAACAATCCGATTTCGACCTGTTCGCAAAAGGTACGCCTGACCCTGCATGAAAAGGGTATCGCCTTTACCGACCGGCCAGTCGATTTTCGCACCAAGGAGCATCTGACGCCGAAATATCTGGCGATCAATCCCGATGGCGTTGTGCCTTCGCTGCTGCACGATGACCGGATCATCCTCGATAGCTCTGTCATCATGGAATATCTCGACGAGGTCTTTCCCGATGTGCCACTGACGCCGCCGGATGCCTATGGTCGGGCCAAGATGCGGAAATGGCTCCGCTTTATCGAAGAGGTGCCGACCGTCGCGATCCGTATCCCCTCGTTCAACCAGGTGTTCCTGCGTCATCGCAAAGGGCTGAGCGATGATGAGCTGAGCGCCGATACAAACGCCCGGACCCTGCGCCGGACATTCTATCGCGAGATGGGGCGCGATGGTTTTTCCGAGCCTCGGTTGCAGGAAAGCTACGACCGCCTGCGTGAAACCGTGACCCGGATGGACGAGGCGCTGGCCGATCGCGAATGGCTCTGCGGTGATCTCAGTCTTGCCGATTTCTGCGTCGTGCCGACCATCGACCGGATGCGCGATCTGGGCCTCGATGTCATCTGGGAAGAAAAGCCGCACATGAAACGGTGGTGGGCAGCGATGCAAGAGCGCCCCGCCTATGGCGCGACCTACTACGAGGGCACGCGCGTCACGGATATCTACGACGAGATTGGAGAACCTGCATGAAACTGGTGACATTTGAAAACAGCGTGGGCGCTGAGGCCATCGGCATCCTTGATGGCGAAAAGATCGCCGTTCTGGACCGCGACGCGCATCGGGCCTTTGGCTCCATGCTGGCGCTGATCGATGGCGGAGACGAGGCGCTGGAGGCCGCCGCCAAGGCGCGTGCGGGGTCCAGCATGATCGACCTCTCCTCAGTCCGACTGCGCGCGCCGCTGCCCGTTCCGGTACAGATGCGCGATTGCCTGACGTTCGAAAAGCACCTGCGGCAGTGCCGTTCCACGATGTCCAAGATCGACCCGAACGCTCAGGATCTGGAACCCGAGGACGTGCAGCTGGCACAGGTCTGGTACGACCAGCCGGTCTATTACAAGGGCAACCGGTTCTCGGTCTCGGGCATGGAGGATGAGATCCTTTGGCCCAAGGGCGAAACCCGCCTGGATTACGAGCTGGAGCTGGGCATGATCACCAGCAAGGGCGGGATGAACATCGCAAAGGCGGACGGGCAGGACCACGTCTTTGGTTTCCTCATCTTCAACGATTTTTCGGCCCGCGATCATCAGATGCTGGAAATGGGCGGCGGTCTGGGCCCGGCCAAGGGCAAGGATTGGAAGACCGCCAACGCCATGGGACCGTGCATCGTCACAAAGGATGAGATCGGCGATGGGTCGGGCCTGGAGATGGTCGCCCGCGTTAACGGCGAGGAATGGAGCCGCGGTAACTCATCGACGATGCAGCACTCCTTTGCGCGGATCCTCGAGCATGTCAGCCGGGACGAAGAGGTCCGCGCCGGGGAATTCTTTGGCTCCGGCACGGTCGGGGGCGGCTGCGGGCTGGAGATGAACCGCTTCCTGTCACCCGGCGACGTGGTCGAGCTGGAGATCGAAGGCATCGGTCTTTTGCGCAATACGATCGGACCGCGTCAGGCGTGACGCCCCCTATAGATCGGTGATGAAGAAGGCGGCGGTCTGGGTCCCAGTCCGTCGCCTTTGCTGTTCTTCACGCCCCCGAGAGGGTCAGCCGAGGTACTCTTCCCACGTCGTATCCTCGCCGCCGAGACCGCCCTTTTGCACGCGGGTCGGCAGACCGATCCGGTCCAGCACGCGGAAAAACGGCTTGGGGTCCATCTCTTCGACATTGCGCATCCCGCCGGCGTCCCAATCGCCATTGGCGACCAAGATCGCGGCTGCGACCGCCGGAACGCCCGCGGTGTAGGAGATCCCCTGACTGCCGACTTCACGATACGCCTCCGCATGGTCAGCGACATTATAGACAAAGAGCGAGGTCTCCTGACCGTCACGCATGCCCGTCACCAGATCGCCGATGCAGGTCTTGCCGGTGTAATTCGGCGCGAGGCTGGCGGGGTCGGGCAGGCAGGCCTTGACCACCTTCAGCGGCACGACTTCCTGACCTTCGGCCGTCATCACAGGCTGTTCGGACAAAAGGCCGATGTTCTTGAGCACGGTAAACACGTTGATGTAGTGATCGCCAAACCCCATCCAGAAACGCACATCGGCCTCGGGGTAGTTGGTCGCCAGTGAATGCACCTCATCATGGCCTGACATGTAGGATTGCGACGGGCCGACGACGGGCAGGTCCCAGACCTTGCCGACCTCGAACATCGCGTTTTCCTGCCAATCGCCGTTTTGCCAGGAATAGACCGTGCCGGTGAATTCGCGAAAGTTGATCTCTGGGTCGAAATTGGTCGCGAAATACTTGCCGTGATCCCCGGCGTTGATATCGACGATGTCGATCGATTTGACCTCGTCCATCTGGTCGATCGCGAAGCGGGCAAAGGCGTTCACGACGCCCGGATCGAACCCGGCCCCGAGGATCGCGGTCACACCCTTTTGCGCGCAGAGGTCGCGCTTCTTCCATTCGTAGTTCGCATACCACGGCGGGGTCTCGCAGATCTTGTCAGGTTCTTCGTGGATAGCGGTATCGATATAGGCGGCACCCGTCTCGATACAGGCGTCGAGCACGTGCATATTGACGAAAGCCGTGCCGACGTTGATCACGATCTCGGCCCCGGTCTTGCGGATCAGCGCGGCGACGGCATCGGATTGCGTCGCATCCACCTCGTGTGCCTCGAACACGCCGTCCTGTTTCATGGCGCTCTTGTCGTGCACACTGGCGATGATCGCGTCGCATTTCGACTTGGTGCGGCTCGCGATATGCAGATCGCCCAGTACGTCGTTATTCTGTGCGCATTTGTGTGCAACGACCTGCGCCACGCCACCGGCACCGATGATGAGAATGGTCTTTTTCAAGATTGAATTCCTCCTGAATTTGGGCTGTATGCGCCGTCGGGCGCGCATGGATTTACGACAGGGCCGCCGCGAAATCATCGTATGAGAACGACCGGACCAGACGTTCGCTGCCATCGGTTTCCCGGATCGCGATGCCGGGCATCTGCACGCCGTTGAACCAGTTCTTCTTGACCATGGTATATCCGGCGGCGTCCTGAATGGAAATCCGGTCGCCGGGCTTCAGCGCTTTGGGAAAGCGGAAGGTGCCAAAAATATCGCCGGCGAGGCAGGACTTGCCGCAGATCATCCACTCCTGATCGCCGCTCTCATCCATCTTGGCGCTTTCGCGATAGATCAGAAGGTCGAGCATATGCGCCTCGATCGAACTGTCCACGATGGCGAGGTTCTTGCCGTTGAACATCGTGTCCAGAACGGTCAGCTCCAGCGTCGTCGAATTGGTGATCGCGGCCTCGCCGGGTTCAAGGTAGACCTGCACCTCGTTCTCACCGGCAAAGCGTTTCAGACGCTCGGCCAGTTGATCGAGCGGATAACCTTCGCCGGTGAAGTGAATGCCACCCCCGAGGGAGATCCACTCCATCCGGCGGATCAGATGGCCAAACCGCGCCTCGATCTGGCCCAGCATCTCGTCAAAGCGCGCGAAACTGTCGTTCTCGCAATTGTTGTGGAACATGAAGCCGCTGATGAGGTCCGCCACGGGGGCGATGTCCGCCGGATCATGTTCGCCAAGGCGGGAGAACGGGCGCGCCGGATCAGCCAGATCGAAGGTGCTGGTCGAGACACCCGGATTGACCCGCAGCCCGCGCATGTGGTCGCGGCTGACGTCTTCGAACCGCACAAGCTGTTGCGCGGTGTTGAAGATCACCTTGTCCGACGCGGCCAGCACCTCCTCGATCTCGTCCGGGGCCCAGGCAACGGAATAGGCGTGCGTCTCACCGGGAAACTTGTCGCGCCCCAGCTTCACCTCGAACAGCGAAGACGACGTCGTGCCGTCCATATATTCCGCCATCAGATCGAACACCGACCATGTCGCAAAGCATTTAAGGGCCAGCAGGGCTTTCGCCCCGGAGGCCTCGCGCAGCGTCGCGATCTTTTCCAGATTGGGCAGCAGGCGTGACTTGTCGATCAGGTAATAAGGCGTTTGCATGCGCGTCGGGACCTCGGATGATCGTGGAAGGGACGAGGATGCATCGCGATAGACAATGCCCGCGCCGTTTAACCCGCATTGCAGCCTGTCGCAATGGGAAGACGCGATCACTATGCGCCACTAAAAAGCGGCGGTCGTGGGAGTGAAACAGATATCCCTTGGGGGTCCGAGCCGATCTGCAGATGATCTGTTCTGACCCCGCCACCGGCCTATATCAATCGCATGGCGGATGTACTCACCTTTACCGACAGCGGAATTTACTGTCCGGCGGGCGATTTTTTCATCGACCCTTGGCGCCCTGTCCCCAAGGCGCTGATCACGCATGGGCACTCCGACCACGCGCGCCCTGACATGGGCAGATACCTTGCCACAGAAGGCACCGCGCCAGTGATGCAATATCGTCTGGGACCAGAGGCGCGCATCGATACCGTCCGCTATGGTGAGGCACGTAGGATCGGCGACGCCAAGGTGTCGTTTCATCCCGCCGGTCACGTCCCCGGCTCTGCCCAGATTCGGGTCGAAGTTAAAGGGGAGGTCTGGGTCGCCTCGGGCGATTACAAGACGGTCGACGATGGCCTGTCCGAAGCCTTTGACGCCGTGCCCTGCCATGCCTTCATCACGGAGAGCACCTTTGGCCTGCCGATCTTCAAATGGACCCCGCAGGAGGTTCTGGCGCAGCAGTTGAACGACTGGTGGCAGGCGAATGCGGCGGCGGGGCGTGCGTCGATTGTCGGGGCCTATGCGCTTGGCAAGGCGCAACGCCTGATGCGTGCGGTCGATGCCGGCATCGGGCCGATGCTGACCGTGACCGCCGTGGAGAACACGAACGAAGTGCTGCGCGCGCAGGGGGTCAATCTGCCCGAAACGAGTCGCATCACCGAGGATGTCTCGGCCAAGTCTCACCCCGGCGCCCTGATCATCGCGACGCCCGGCAGCACGACCCACAACTGGGTGCGCCGATTTCCCGGCGCCGCGACGGCATTTGCCTCCGGCTGGATGTCGATGCGGGGCGTGCGTCGGCGACGCGGGACCGATCGCGGGTTCGTCGTGTCCGATCATGCGGACTGGGACGGGCTGAACGCCGCAATCAAGGCGACTGGGGCCGAGAAGATATTCGTCACTCATGGATACACCGGCACGTTTCAGCGCTACCTCGCCGAGCAGGGTTATGACGCCCATGTGGTGTCGACCGAATACACCGGCGACGATGCCGAAGACGCCGCATGAAGCAGTTCGCCACCCTATTCGCCCGGATCGACGAGACCACCAAGACCAGGGTGAAGGTCGATGCGTTGGCAAGCTATCTCAGCGCGGCACCGCCCGAGGATCGCGTCTGGATGATCGCCCTTTTTACCGGTCGCCGCCCCAAGCGCGCGGTGACGGCCACGCGGCTGAGGGAATGGGCGGCCGAGGTCGCGGGCCTGCCGGACTGGCTGTTCGAGGAAAGCTATCACGTCGTCGGCGACCTCGCCGAGACCATCAGCCTCGTTCTACCCGACCCGACGCATGAGGTGGATCATAGCCTGACCCATTGGATCACGACGATCAAGGCCTTGGCTGGCGTTGAGGAGAACCAGCGCAAGGCGGCTGTCATCGCGGCCTGGGATTCGCTGGTTCCCGATCAGCGGTTCCTGTTCAACAAGCTGCTGACCGGTGGTTTCCGCATGGGTGTGAGCGCAAAGCTGATGACCCGCGCTCTCGCCATCTCCACCGGGCAGGACGAAGCGACCCTGACGCACAAGCTGATGGGAAGCTGGTCGCCGGAGACGACCACTTGGGAGCACCTGATCGAGACGGAGGATCCGACGGCCGATCTGTCGCGTCCCTATCCCTTCTACCTCGCCCATCCGGTGGATGTGCCGGACGATCTGGGCGCGCCATCGGATTGGCATGCCGAGCGCAAATGGGATGGCATTCGCGGCCAGTTCATCCACCGGGGCGGCGCGCATTATATCTGGTCGCGCGGCGAAGAGGTGATGACCGACCGTTTCCCCGAACTGGCGCAGCTGGCCGATTTCCTGCCCGATGGAACGGTGATCGACGGTGAACTGCTGGCCTTTGCCGACGAGGCACCGCTCGGCTTCAACGCCTTGCAAAAGCGCATCGGGCTCAAGAAGGTCCCGGCCAAGGCGCTGCGCGACTCCCCGGTGATCTTCATGGCCTATGATTTGCTCGAGCACGCGGGCGCGGACATCCGGCAGACCGCCTTTGCCGAACGTCGCGCGCTCTTGATCGACATGTTGCGCGACGTACCGGCCCAGATTCCGATCCGGCTGTCTCAGGAGGTTGCGTTTAAAACCTGGGACGATCTTGCCAAAGTGCGCAGCCTGTCACGGGATCACAACGTCGAAGGCCTGATGATCAAGCGGAAGGACAGCCCCTACCTTGCCGGGCGCAAACGCGGCGATTGGTGGAAATGGAAAGTTGATCCGCTGACCATCGATGCCGTGATGATCTACGCGCAATCGGGGCATGGACGGCGCGCCAACCTCTTTACCGACTATACCTTCGCGGTCTGGAACGGGGAAGAGCTGACCCCCTTCACCAAGGCCTACTCCGGATTGACGGATGCCGAATTTCGGGAAGTCACGGCATGGGTGCGCAAGAATACTTTGCAGAAATTCGGCCCTGTCCGACAGGTCAAGCCGCACCACGTCTTTGAGATCGCGTTCGAGGGGATCCAGCCCTCCTCCCGGCACAAGTCCGGCGTCGCGCTGCGATTTCCGCGGATGCTGCGTTGGCGCAAGGACAAACCGGTTGATGAGGCCAACACGCTGGACGACCTGAACGAGATGTTGAAGCTCTATGGCTGATTGGTCGCGTTGGCGTCCCGCCCGTTGGGGAGGCTCCTATGGGCCGGCCCTAGGGCACAGCCACTTTTTCTTCGACCGCGCCATAACCGTCGATGTCGTCAAGCTGAACGAACCGCGTGCCATCGCGAGTCACGATCCGGGGCCTGACCGCGCGCAGTTCCCGCGCCGTGGCGGCGGCGACCGCGTCGGCCAAGGTGGCGCTTTGCGCCAGAAGTTTCAGGTTCATACGCGTCGGAAACACGATTTGACGTTCACCTCGCGCGGCGAGGTCAAGCGCGCGACCAGGGGCGATCCACTCTGTCTCGACCGTTTCGCGACCATCGGACAAGGCGTCCTGCCCGGCGGGATCGGCCACCAGGAAGAAATGAGTATCGAACCGTTTTGGCGCTATGGAGGGCGTCATCCAGCGGGCAAAGGCCGTGAGGGTCGACAGATCGACAACGATCTCTTTCTCGCGCACGTAGTCTAGGAATTCCATCTCGCGCCGGTCTATAGCCTGTCTGGCGCGTGTCATTTCGGGGCCTGGTACCGCGCGGCCCGGATCGCCCAGAATGATCCCGCATTCCTCGAAACATTCACGGATGGCGGCGATGCGCAGCCCGCGTTCCTCTGCCGGCACGTCGTTCCATCGCATGGCGTTCTGGGCCCAGGCCGGATCGTTGTCGCCCTCGTGAACCTTGCCACCCGGAAAGACCATGGCACCGGCCATGAAGTCTATCTCGTGATGGCGTTTGACCATCAGCACTTCCAGCCCGTCGGCCTCGCGCGCGATGATTGTGGTGGCTGCCGGGAGAAACTCTTGACTCGACATATGGGGACCTCCTGCCCGGATGCGTGTTGTCCGTCACTCAAGCGGTGATCGGGATGTCGCCAAAGGACCCGAAGGTCAGCCCGATTGCAAGACTGCGTCGCAGAAAGCGGCAGATGATCCGAAACGTGATATATTGCGAGGATCGCTGGACGGGATCTCAACCATAATGCCGGGGCGAAAGCGGCCTCGCGCTGAGGCTTGACCACCCAGAAGAGTGCACGCAAAAGGCCACCCAAGGATCACCATCGACCAAATGAATTGTCCAATTATCCCCCCGTTTGATCCATTTAGGTTTCGCCGCTATTTGTGCAGTGCTTTTGAAGGAAACAAAACGCTCCTGAGGCTCCTGTGCGTGTCTCAAGGTGCGGCAGGGAGGCATCCGGGCCCATGGGGCGTGTCACGTCGAAAGTACAACATTCCGCTCCGATGGTCGGCGAGATGACTTTGCGTCTGGACGGCGAAACCCAGGTGGTTCCAATCATCGGCGACCCCGTCGCGCAGGTAAAGGCACCGGCGCTTCTGACGGCCCGACTTGCTGCACGGGGCATCAATGCGGTCTGTGTGCCGGGGCATGTGGCGGCGGGCAAGGTCTCGGACTTCATGTCCGGGCTGGCCGTCACGCAGAACGTGCCCGGGGTCATCTTTACCGTTCCGCACAAACAAACCGCGATGCAATTTTGCGATCACATGACGACGCGCGCGACATATGCGCAGTCGGTGAACGTGATCAGAAAGACCGCGCGCGGTCGCGTGGGCGAAAACACGGATGGCCAGGGTTATGTGCGCGGGATCAGGGCGGCGGGCGGCACGGTCACGGGCAAGCAGGTCCTTCTGATCGGGGCAGGGGGCGCAGGCGCGGCGATCGCATACGAGGTCCTGCGCGAGGGCGCGGCGCATCTCGCGGTCCACGACATTGACGAAGCGCGGCGGGATAGCCTTATTTCGCGGCTCGAAACGGTCTTTCCCGGCACGCTCTCCGTAGGAAGCGACGATCCGACCGGTTTTGACGTCGTGGCACATGCGACGCCCATGGGAATGCGCGATGGCGATCCGATGCCGGTGCAGATAGACAAGCTTTCAGCAAGCCAGTTCGCGGCCTGCGCCATAACGAAACCCGACCGGTCGCCCTTTATCGAGGCGGCGGCGGCAATAGGATGCCTGACCATGCCCGGACTTGGCATGTTTCAGGCGCAGGAAGAGCTCCTCGTGGACGCTCTTTTGACACTCGAAGCGGATTAAGACAGTTCAGGGAGGAATGATATGATCCGGAAGATAGCTTTGACGACAGTGGCCAGCTTGGCGCTTGCCAGTTCAGCGGCGATGGCCGACGTGGTGATCGCGGATGTGGCCGAGCTTTCGGGCGCGGGCGCTGCGGCGGGTGCCGTATGGCACGACGGCGTAAAGATGGCCGTCGACGAGATCAACGCCGACGGCGGCATCCTCGGTGAGCAGATCGACCTGCGCGAATACGATAGCCAGACCGACCCGCAGAACAGCCGCGCGATGGTGCAAAAGGCAATCGACGACGAAGCCTATGTGCTTCTCGGCACCGTCTATTCCTCCTCGACCATCGTGAACATGCTGGTGGCACAGCAAAACGGGATTCCGCAGCTCACCGGGTCGGAAAGCCCGACCATCACCGCCAAGGGCAACCCCTACATCTTTCGCACCGCGTTCGGGGCGCAGAAGGGCCTGCCTAAACTGGTCACCTATCTCAAGGACGACATCGGCGCGCAGAAGATCGCCGTCGTCTGGGCCAATACCGAGTTCGGCAAGGGCGGCTATGATGCCTTCATGAGCATCGCCGAGGATCAGGGGCTTGAGATCGTCGCGGATGTGCCGACGGAACAGGCCCAGGTGGATTTCGCCTCGGACGTGGCCAAGGTAAAGAACGCGGGCGCAGATGCGGTCTTTGTCTACCTCACCGAAGAGGAAAGCGCGCGCTTCCTGATCGAATCCGAAAAGCAGGGACTGGACCTGCCGCTTGGCGGTGACACCGTGTTGGTGTCTCAGAAGGTCATCGACCTTGCAGGTGGCGCTGCGGAAGGCGCGTTCGGTCATGTCGGTCTCTCGGCCGAAGCTCCGGTCGACGCGATCCAGGAGATGGCCGGCAAGTTTCAGGAGATCTACGGCTACGGCGCTGATCACAATGCGATCAAGGGCTATATGGGTGTCTATGTCATCAAGTATGTCACCGAACAGATCGGTGAATTCGACAAGGAAGCCTTTGCCGAGACCATGCACGGCCTGTGCCTTGAGGCTGCCGAATACCCCGGCGTGCTGATGGACGTGTGCTGGGACGACACCGGCGAGTTGAGCCGCGAAAGCTTCCTCGTAGAGGTGGTCGACGGCGCGCAAACGATCTCGCAGACCCTTCCCGCGAACTGATCCCTTCGGGGTTCGACACAGTGGGCGGCATCCTTCGCGGTGCCGCCCATATACGTATCCCGCACGCAGAAATGGAGACGTGGGCGCATGTCCGAATTCACTCAGCTCATCATCTCGGGCCTGTCGGCCGGGTCGATCTACGCCCTGGCCGCCGTCGGTTTCACTTTGCTTTGGCAAGCCTCGCAGACAATCAATTTCGCGCAGGGTGAATTTGTCATGGTGCCGGCGTTCTTTGTCCTGGCATTCTCGGTCAAGCTGGGATTTCCCGTCTGGCTGGCCATGCCGTTGGCTATCATCCTGTCGATCTTGATCCTCGGCGCGCTCTTCAAGAGGCTGATCGTGGAGCCGATGCACAGGCACGGCACCATTCCGCTTGTCATCGCGACCATTGCGCTCGGCGTCTTGCTGAAGGAGATGGTGAAAGAGTTCTACTCGCCCCTCGGACAGCCCTTTCCCAGCCTGTTTCCGCAGGACGTGATGACCATCGGGGGCGCGGCTGTTTCAATTCCGGACATCGCCAATTTCGTCATCGCCATGGGCACGATCATTGCTCTTCAACTATTCCTTGGCCGCACGCGTACCGGGCGTTCGATGCAGGCCACGGCACAGAATCCGGACGTCGCGCAGATCCTCGGCGTCGATATCAAGAGGATGGTGATGTACACCTTCCTGATCAACGGAGCCCTGGCGGCTATCGCGTCGATCCTGATCACGCCGATTTACCTCGCCAAGTTTTCAAACGGTGAAATCCTCGGCCTGACGGCCTTCATCGCGGCCATTGTCGGCGGGTTCAACCAGATCCGGGGCGCTCTCGTCGGAGGACTCCTGCTCGGCGTTATCGACAACCTTTCGGCCACCTACTTCTCGGCGGAATACCGGCAGGCCTTGCCGATGGTTCTGCTCATTCTCATCATCCTCGTCAGGCCTCAGGGCCTGCTTGGCACCTCGGAGGGTCGAACGGTATGACCAAGAAGTCCATTCTCTTCGCCGTCGTCGCCCTGCTGCTTCTGATCTTTGTCCCGATGGGGCAAAAGAGCTACATCATCTACGTGCTGACGTCATGGCTGGTGTTTTCGATCGCTGCGATGGGGCTCAACCTCACGCTGGGCTACGCCGGACAGATCAGCCTCGCCCAGGCGAGTTTCATGGGGATCGGGGCCTATGTAACCGCGCTGATCACCCTTGCGGGCTATCATTGGGTCCTGGGCTGGCTCGCGGCCATGGGGGTAACCTTCGTGATCGGTCTCCTGCTCGGCTATCCGGCGCTGCGCGTGCAGCACCATTTCCTTGCCTTCGTAACATTGGCCTTTAACGTGATCGTCTTTCTTGTGCTGCGGAACGAGGAATGGCTCACCGGCGGAAATCACGGGTTGGTCGGCATGCCGCGGCCCGACTTTTTCGGCATCTCCACAGGAAGCAACCTTCAGTTCTACTACTTCGCTCTCGTCCTCTTTGTGATCTCGGCGACGGTGTTCTTCTGGTTGGTGCATTCACCCTGGGGGCGCGCGTTCAAGGCGCTGCGCGAGAATCCCGTGCGCGCAGAGAGCCTCGGGGTCGATACGCGCCGCATCACGCTACTTGCCTTTGCGATCGGGTCGGCCTTTGGCGGCGGGGCGGGGGCCATCATGTCGCCGCTGGTGCAATTTATCGAACCGGGCAGCTTTGCCTTGATCCATTCGCTCAAGATTCTGCTGATGGTCGTCGTCGGCGGCGCCGGGTTCTTTTATGGTCCGATGCTTGGCGCGGCCGTAGTGATCCTTCTGCCTGAATTGCTACGCTTTACCGAAGGGTATTACCTGATGATCTATGCCGCACTGGTGATCGTACTCATGGTCTATTCCCCCTCGGGGCTCATCGGTCTCGGCCACAAGGTCATCGGTCGCGTCAGGCCAAAGCAGGAGGTCCGCAAGGACATGGAAAAGGGGGCGCAGTTGTGAGCGAGGCCGTTCTTTCCGTCAGCAATATTTCCAAATCCTTCGGCGGCATCCATGCGGTGCGCGATGTATCCTTTGAGGTGAAGAAGGGTGAAGTGCTCGGGTTGATCGGCCCGAATGGCTCCGGCAAATCGACCCTGTTCAACTGCGTGCTGGGTCAGCTCAAGCCGGATAGGGGCGAGGTCCATATCAATGGCCACCGCGTTGCCAATATGCGCGCCTCCCATATGAACAAGCTTGGGGTCGGGCGGACGTTCCAACAGCTCTCCGTGTTTCCGCAGATGACGGTGCTGGATAACATCATCGTCGCCGGTCAGGAGCATCACGGCTCCATGGTGAGCCGTCTCTTTGGCCCTTCGGACGCTGGCTTGACCGAGGAAGCGGACCGGATGATCAGCTTTTTCCGGCTTGAGCATCTGCGCGACGAAATGGCAGGCAGCCTGTCCTACGGTCAGCAAAAGCTGGTCGATGCCGCAATGGCCTTCATGGCTGGGCCGTCGCTGGTTCTGCTGGATGAGCCGGCAGGTGGTGTGAACCTGACGATGCTGGGCAACCTGAAGGAACGGTTGCTGACCTATAACCGGGAACATGGCACGACCTTCGTGGTGATCGAGCACAATATGGAATTTGTCATGTCGCTGTGCACCCGGATTATCGTGCTTGCCGAGGGCGCGGTCATCGCCGAGGGAACGCCCGAAGAAATCCGGTCGAACCAGCAGGTCATCGACTCGTATCTGGGAGGTTGAGATGCTGGAACTCAAGAACATCTATGGCGGTTATGGCAAGATCACGATCCTGAACGGGACCAGTTTCAAGATTCCCAAAGCATCGATCACCACAGTGATCGGGCCGAACGGTGCGGGTAAATCGACCGTGTTCAAGGCGGTCTTTGGCCTGCTAAACATCCAGTCGGGCGAGGTCCTTCTGAATGGGGAAAACGTCACCGGGCTGTCGCCGAAACAGATGATTGCCAAAGGTGTCACCTATGTTCCGCAAGGGCGGAACGTGGTGCCGCAACTCTCGGTCTATCACAACCTCGAACTGGGCGGCATCACGGCCAGCGATCAGTCCATGGTCAAGGCGCGGATCGAAACGGTTATGGACCAGTTTCCGATGCTGCGGGAATTCAAGTCCCGCAAGGCCGTCGAACTCTCCGGTGGGCAACAAAAGCAGTTGGAGGTGGCGCGCGCGCTGCTTCTGGATCCAAAGCTGATCCTGATCGACGAGCCTTCAATCGGCCTGTCGCCCAACCTCGTGCAAGAGGTCTTCCGCACACTTCAGGCACTACGCGATCAGGGGGTGACGATTTTGATGGTCGAACAGAACGCCAAGGCGGCACTGGCGATGTCGGATTACGGCCTGGTGCTGGAACTCGGGCAGACCCGGATGCACGACGATGCACAGGTCTTGCTGTCCGATCCGAAGGTGGGGCACCTCTTCCTTGGCGGCCATATTGAGGAAGAGACCGCTTGAGCCTCAGGAGCGTGCAATAGCCCGTCGTCGGGCGTGCTCGATCTCGCCGGCTCGGCGCCCGCACCGCCAGCCGGGTGGAAAGTCGTCCTCCTGATTGCGCGCATGACGCCAGTTGGGGCAGCTCGCCGATTGCTTGCACCGCACTGAACTGGATTCAACGTGGGACTATCAGGCTTCGGGACGCTGCGCCCGCATCTCGGAAAGCACCTCTTCGGTGTGCTCGCCCAGCCGTGGTGGCAAACGGCGAACCTGACCGGGGCTGTCTGAGAACTGGACCGGTATCCGGGGCGAGACATAGACCCCCTCGGCCTGCTCGTGGCGCTGGAAATAGCCGGTTTCAACCAGGTAGGGCTCGGTCAGAAGGTCTTCCAGGTCGTTGGCCGGACCGTTGGGCACATCGGCTAGGTCAAACCGGCGACGCCACTCTGCGGTCGTCTTTGTGGCGACGGCCTCGGCGAGGGCTCCGTAGAGTTCGTCGATGTGTTTGGTGCGCAATTCGGCGTTGGCGAACCGGGGGTCTCGGCCAAGCTCGGGCCGTTCGATGGCATCAAACAGGCGCAGCCACTGGCCGTCCATCACCGCCATCACGCAAATATGCCCATCCTGCGTGGGATAGGGCCGCCGATGTGGAGAGAAGACGCGGCTGTAACCCAGCCCCAGCTCGGGTTTGTCCACCGTGGCGCCCCAGAGGTGTTCGATCAGGTTGAACCCCACCATCGCATCCATCATCGGTACGTTTACCTGCTGCCCCCGGCCGGTGCGCTCGCGCCAAACAAAGGCCATGGAGATCGACGACGACAGGATGTACCCGCAGAGCTTGTCCGCGATCACCGTTGGAAAATAGCGTGGTTCGCCGGTGGCGCGGTTCATCATCCCGGCAACGCCGCTGGCGCCTTGGATAACGTCGTCGAACGCGGGCCAATCACGGCGATCGCTGTCTAACCGGTATCCCGACGCCGAGGCGTAGATGATGCGGGGATTGACCGCGCTTATGGTCTCGTAGTCGATACCAAGACGATCAGCCGCGCCCGGTCGCATCGAGTGGACCAGCACGTCCGCTGATCGCACCAGCTCCAGAAGCGTCTCCTTGTCCTCGGGTGTCTTCAGGTCCAGGACAATCGACCGCTTGTTGCGATTCGTGTTGAGGAACAGCGCGCCCATCTTGGGCCCGAGAGAGGGACCCACCTGGCGTGTGTAATCGCCGTCGGGGGTCTCGACCTTGATGACGTCAGCGCCCATGTCACCCAGGATCTGGGTGGCCACCGGCCCCAGGACATTGACCGAAAGATCAAGCACCCGGTAGCCGACGAGCGGCCCGCCTTTGTCTGCAGGCTGCTGTTGTTGACTGTCCATCATGTACTTCCTTTTCGGTAATGCGCCATTGGAACTACCCTTTGCGAGGCTTTAGGGTGGTCCATAGACGCCGTGCCCCGGCGCCTCAAATGCCGGTTGGAAAGGTCCGCGCGCACGCGTGGGAACACCCAGTAAACGTTGGCTCTCAAGTGATCTAAACAGCCTCACGGCGAGGCGCTCAACTGTGACGACTCATCAATCACATCTGTGCGAAACGCGGACCGCACCGCGAGATAACTTGCAAGAAGGCCCGCGTCTCCTACGCTGAGGAAGCCGGAGTCCTGTCCCTTGGTTGGACGCCGCTTCGGTTGTTCAAGGCAAGGGAGGAACTACAATGAACAAGTTTCAATGGGCCGCTGCCGGCCTAGCCTTCGCGATGACGCCACTGACATTGTCACCTGCGCAAGCTCAAGAAGAAATTGTGATCCCGTCGATCGCCGCGATGTCGGGTTCGGTCGCCGTGACGGGCCAGGACGCGCAGAAGGGGGTCGAGATCGCGCTCGAACACATCAATGCGGATGGCGGCATCGATGGTCGACCATTGAAGGTCCAGCTATATGACACGCAGGGTAATCCCGGTGTCGTGAGGCAGGTGATGGAACGTTTGACCCGCCTCGAGAAGGCGCCGGTCATCCTTGGCTGCGAAATCAGCGCGGGCACCTCGGCGGCGGCACAATTTGCCGAACAAGCACGAGTTCCATACCTTAATTCGTCAGCCGTATCGGCCGAGCTCTTGGAGCGCGGCTACAAGTATTATTTCTCCGACCAGATCACCGCCGACACTGAGGCGGCCACGGTCGTGGAATTCGTTGAGAACCTGATGACGCAAGGCGACGTCGTCCCGGCGCTGCTATACGAAGACAGCCCCCGCGGCGCTGGCACAATCGAGCGGGTCGAAGCCCTGCTGGAGGAGCGAGGCGTCGAGATCGTCGCAAGCGCCCCCTATACACGCAGCGATCGCAACCTCCTGCCGCCGGTGAAACGCGTGCAGACATCCGGCGCCAACGTCGTGATCTGGGCGGGTTACACCGAAGATGTGGTGGCTGGGCTTCAGGCGATGCAGCAGCTTGACTTCACACCTTACATCGTCGGAATCGGCGGCGGACCGGGTGATGTTCGTATCCCGCAACTCGTGGACCAAGACTTCCTCGAAGCCGTCAACCTCAGCACGGTGGACTATTTCAATCCCGACATGGAGCGCGCGCAGCGTTTCGTCAAATCCTACGAGGAAAAGCATGGGATCGTCCCGTCGAGCTATGCCTCGATGTGCTACCGTGGCGTATATACACTGAAGGCCGCATTGCAAACAGCGCTCGAGGCCGGCGAGGCGCTGACCGCTGAGACCCTTCATGCAGCCTTGCTCGAGATCGACATCCCCGGTGAAGACCTGATTTCACCGTTTGAGCGGATTAAATTCGACGAAAATGGCCGGAACGTCGGATCACAAAACCTGATCGCCCAATGGAAAGATGGTGCCACGAAGAAGGTCACGGTCTGGCCGCCGGAAGTCGCCGTTCAAGACCCTAATCCACTGAAATAAAGCAAAAAATAGCACGGGATCGCGCAAAATGAGTATGGAGCTTCTTCTCCAGGCTGCAGTGTCTGGGTTCTTGATGGGCGGTATTTATGCGCTCATCGCCTTGGCCCTGGCGCTGGTGTTCGGTGTCATGGGCGTGTTGAACTTCGCCCATGGCGACTTGCTCATGGTCGGCATGTATGGGGTGGTGCTGATCTGCGCCGCCACCAACCTGTCCCCGTTCATCGCAGGCCTCTTGATCGTACCTGCAATGGTCTTAATTGGTTGGGTCGTCTTTATATTGCTCATCCGGCCGATCGTCGGGTCTGCCCCGCTAGTGCAGGCTCAGCTCACCATCGGAATGTCCTTTGTCATACAAAGCGCCGCGCTTTTGTGGTTCGGCGCCGATCTTTTTAATGTGCGGAGCGAACTCGGCTCCTCTTCGATCCGACTGGGTGACATCGTGATCAGCGCGCCGCTGCTGATTGGCTGTCTTGTCGCTTTGTTGGCCTCGGGGCTGCTGGCCTGGTTCCTGTCGGCCACAATCTGGGGCTACCGGATCCGCGCCACGGCAGAAGACCCGGTGATGGCGCAACTTTGCGGCGTGCCGGTGCAGCGTGTGCAACGGTGGGTTTTTGCCGGGGCGACGGGATCGCTGGCCATCGCGGCGGGCTGTCTGATGGCGTTCTATCATGTGACGCCCGTGGTGGGGCTTCAGTTCAGCGTTCTGTCCCTGCTTATCGTGGTTCTCGGGGGTCTGGGCGATTTGCGCGGCGCGATGGTGGCGGCGCTGGTACTCGGCGTGGCGGAGGCCATGACCAGCGCCATCTTCAACAGTGCTTCGGCCCCTGCTGCACTTTACATCCTGTTCGGCGCAGCACTTTTGCTGCGACCGCATGGCCTTTTGGGTAGAGGAGCGACGGTATGAGCGGATCGTCAAAAACTGTCGCCCGTCCCGGCCGCAACCGGTGGGCTCCATTCATCGGCTTGCTGCGCAGTGAAGGCGCTGTCGCCGCCCTGCTGGTCTGGGTCGTGGTCGCGATCACTCTCGCCTTTCTGAACGCGTATTGGGTCAGCGTCGTCGTCATGATGCTGGTCTGGTGTTACCTCTGCACGGCCTGGAACCTGATCGGCGGCTACGTCGGCCAAGTCTCTTTCGGTCATGGGGCCTTCTTTGGGGTGGGGGCCTATGGCACCGCCTATCTCTCGACCACCCATGGGATCAGCCCTTGGCTGAGCATGTTGGTCGGCATGGCCCTGTCAGCCGTTCTCGCGGTGATTGCGGGCTATATACCGTTCCGGCGAAATCTCAGCCACCTGGTCTTTGCGCTGCTCACGCTCGCCTTGGCCTATGCGGTTTTCTACGGTGTCTCGGGAGTCCGGGCGCTGGGCGGAACCAATGGCATGTTCATGCCCCTGGATACGACCGGCCTCGCGGCCATGCGTTTCCAGGACCTCTGGCCCTATCTGATCGTTGTCGCTGTGTTCAATACGGTGCTTCTGCTCGTTTTGCAGGTTCTCCTGAACTCACGCTATGGCTTCATCTGGCGCGCCACGCGGGACAACGAAGCGGCCGCGGCCGCCTCCGGCATCAACCTACTTAAGTCCAAGCAGCTCGCCTTTGCCATCAGTGCCGCGGCGACCGCCGCAGTGGGCGGTTTCTATGCGCAGTTCGTCGGCTTTATCGACCCGCATTCGGCGCTGGGTGTCCATGTCATCATCCAGATCCTGTTGTTCTCCGTGGTCGGTGGCACCGGCACGCTTCTGGGGCCTGTCGTCGGAACTTTCGCGCTATTTCCCCTGGGTGAGATCATGCGGGTGGAGCTCATGTCGCTTGAGGCCGGGTCGCACCAACTGGTCTATGGCGCCGCGCTGGTGGTGGTTATTCTGCTTCTGCCCGGCGGGCTGATCGGTCTGTTGCGTCGGGCGATGGGCCGTCGGTGGTTCTCGAGTTTCAAGCTCTTTGTCCCTGAAGGCGCGGCGGCAGAGCCGCTGCCACGGCGGCGAGGGTCTGTGGCAGAAAACCACGAGAAGGTTCTCGTTGCCGAGGGCGTGGGCCGCGACTTTGGCGGGGTGGTGGCGCTTCGATCGGTTGACCTGGAAGTGCGCCGTGGTGAAATCCTCGGCCTGATCGGTCCCAATGGGGCGGGTAAGACGACGTTCTTCAACCTGCTGGGCGGGACCTTCCCGCCCAGCCGTGGCCGGATGGAATTGTTCGGGCAGGGCATCGGCGGGCTGGCCCCGCACGAATGCACTCATCGCGGCATCGCGCGGACCTTCCAAATCACGCAGACATTCGGCACATTCACCGTGGCCGAGGCCGTGTTCACCGCCGCTCTTCCCGAGCGCACTTTCGATGAGGCGCGCGAGATTGCCGCACAGGTGCTTGCCCGGGTCGGCTTGGACGTTCGCCGTGATGTTTCCTGTGCGGAACTCACACTGTCCGAGCAGAGGCGGCTGGAGATCGCCCGCGCCTTGGCAACTGGCCCGTCGTTGCTGCTGCTCGATGAGGTTATGGCGGGGTTGACGCCGACGGAAGTCACCAGCGTGATCGCGCTGATCCGTGGCTTGCGCGCCGACGGAATTACCGTCGTGATCATCGAACACGTAATGCACGCGGTGATGGAGCTTTGCGACAGGATTGTGGTTCTGGACGCCGGCGAGGTGATCGCAGAGGGGCTTCCAGCCGAAGTCAGCCGCGATCACCGTGTGATCGAGGCCTATCTCGGCAAGCGCGCGCAGCAAGTTGCGGCTGCCGCCGCGTCCGACAACGCAGACAGGCAAGGAGGAAGAGCGGATGATGATGTTTGATCTGCCCGACGATGTGAAAGAAGTTCAGCAGATGGTGCGCCGCGTCGCGAATGAGCGCGTGGCACCCCGAGCACACGAGATCGACCGCAGCGGGGAATACCCGCAGGACATGTTCGATTTGCTGTGCGAGCTGGGAATGTTCACCTTGCCGTTCCCGGCTGAACACGGCGGCATGGGCAGTCAGCTTGCCGCCTGCGTCGCGGTCGAGGAACTCTCGCGCGTCTGTTACAACACCGCCTATCTGCTTATCGTGCAGTGGGTCCCGTTCGGCGCGATCCTCTTTGGCGGTGACAAAGAGCAGCAAGCGCGGTTCCTGCCCGGTTTGGCCAATGGCAGCCTGCGCAGCGCGCTGGCGGTCACCGAACCGCAGAGCGGATCGGACGTGGCCGGCATTCGCACAAGGGCGGTGCGCGAAGGCGATAATTATCGCATCAACGGTCAGAAGATCTGGAGCACCAATTCCGCAGTGGCCGACTTTGTTCTCGTGGCTGCCAAGACGGGTGATCCAGACAGCACCGGAAAGATCAACTTCTTTATTGTCGAGAAGGGGACCAAGGGGTTCGAGCTTGGCCGCAAGGAGGACAAGCTGGGTGCCCGTGGCGTGCCCTCGAACGCGCTGCATCTGGAAGATGTGATCGTACCCGCGGCCAACCGGTTGGGTCCCGAGGGAGAGGGCTTCAAGATCGTGATGGAGGCATTCAACCAATCGCGACCCATCATCGGCGCCCGTGGCGTCGGGCTCGCTCAGGGGGCGATGGAACTGGCGCGGGATTTCATACTGGAACGGGAGGCCTTCGGGCAGCCTGTGTCCGATTTTCAGGGCGTGCGCTGGATGATCGCCGACATGGCGACGGGTATCGAGGCCTCCCGCTTGCTGGTCTATCGCGCCGCCGCCCTCGTCGATGCGGGCAAGACGGGCGCCGAACTCTCTGCCGCCGCCGCGATGTCCAAGCGTTTCGCGACCGACACAGCGATGCAGGTCGCTCAGGATGCGGTTCAGCTTTTCGGCGCGGCGGGTATCTCGAGCGACGTGCCGATCAATCGATATTTCCGCGATGCCAAAGTCCTGCAGATCATCGAAGGGACCAATCAGATCCAGCGTAATATCATCTCCAACACGGTATTGGGCCGACCTCGGACCAGCGGAAGGCGGGCCGCGCGATGAAGCTGTCTATCGAAGGCCTCGTTTCCGGCTACGGTCTGCTCGACGTGCTCCATGGCGTCGGCATCGAGATTGATGACGGCGAAGTGGTTGCTGTCATCGGCCCGAACGGCGCGGGCAAGTCCACCTTGCTGCGCACGATTTCGGGGCTGGTCACGGCGCGCTCGGGGGCGATCCGGTACGATGGAAACGAGATCGGTGGTCTTGCCGCCAGTGAGATACCCCGCCTCGGCCTCGTTCACGTACCAGAGGCGCGGCACGTTTTTGGCCGTCTCACAGTCGAGCAGAACCTGGTCGTGGGTGCAACCGCTGCGCCCAGCGGGACTGACCGAAAGAAAGCGCTTTCTGAGGTCTATGAGCTATTTCCAATGTTGAACGAAAAGGCCCGTGATCTTGCCAGCGGCCTGTCAGGCGGACAGCAGCAGATGCTGGCCATCGGGCGCGCTCTGATGGCCCGGCCCAGCATGATCATGCTGGATGAACCATCCCTCGGCCTTGCGCCGCTGGTGGTCGAGCAAATGTATGAGGCCCTCGACGATCTTCGTCGCTCCGGCCTGACGATCCTATTGGTGGAACAGGATGTCTATATGGCGCTGGACTTTGCCAGCCGCGCCTATGTTCTGGAGAGCGGGCGGATCGCGCTGGCCGGAGCCTCGGACGACCTCCGGGATGATGATCACGTCCGCCGCTCTTACCTGGGAATCTGATCTTGAACTTGCTGCCGACCGATTCCATTGCCTTGGCGCGAAGATATGGCGGAGAATTGGCATGACCGAAGCGGCGGCGGACTTGGGGTGCAAGCGTCGCAGGGACGCTTGCGCTCAATTGACGGAGACCGGGCCACCCGGCCCTAAGTCGCCTCGTCGGATTTCCCCAGTATCTCGGCCTGATGCTGTCCCAGGGTGGGGACCTCCTCTGCCGGGTGGTCGATGCCCGCCATCGGCACCGGGAAGGCGATCACTTGGGCATTTCCCACCTCACGCACCACCTCGCGCGCCTTCAGATGCGGATCAAGTGCCAGGTCGTCCAAGGCGTTGACCGGGGCAAAGGGCACGTCCTCGGCCTCGAATACCTCCGCCCAATGGGCAAATGGCTTCGCGGCGATCAGCGGGGTGAGGGCGGCGCGGATATCGTCTGCAAGCGCCGTGCGCGCGGCGAAATCGTCCAGCGCGGGATCGTCAAAGCCGGTCATGCCGGTGGCCCGGATGAGGCGGCGGAAGAAATGCGTCTCGATCGCGCCGATGGTGATGAACTTCGCATCGGCGGTCTCGAATATGCCATAGGCGGCGCGGCGCAGGATGTCGGCCTTTGTCACATCTTTCCCGGCGCGGCGTCCGGCGTCCCACACCCCATGGCGCGGCGCGACCCAGCTGGCCAGCGCGTCGGTGATCGACACGTCGAGGTACTGGCCCTGCCCGGTGGCGTCGCGACCACGCAGCGCAGCCAGGATCGTGATGATGGCGTACATAGCCGCTGACAGATCGCCGATCGGCACGCCAGTTGTGTACTCGGGCGGTCCGTTGGGTGCCCCCGAGATCGCCACCGCGCCGGCCATTGCCGCATAATTCAGGTCATGCCCCGGCCAGTCGCGCGCCGGTCCGGTCTGCCCATATCCGCTGACCGAACAATAGACGAGACCGGGGTTGAGCGCGCGGAGCGTGTCGTAGTCGATCCCCAGTCGCGTGGTCACGCCGGGGCGGTAGCCCTCGATCACCACGTCCGCCCGCTCGGCCAGCTTCAGGAAAGCCGCGCGGTCGGTGTCATCCTTGAGGTTCAGTGTAACGCTCTTTTTCCCGCGATTGACGGCGGAAAACAGACCGGGGAACATGACGCGGGCGGCATCGCCGGCGGGTCGCTCGACCTTGATAACCTCGGCCCCCATCTCGGCGAGTTGCTGGGTGGCATAGGGGCCAGGCAAAAGCTCGGTCAGATCCAGGACGCATAGTCCCGACAGTGGTGCAGCGTCACTCATTTTCGATCTCCGTGTTTATCTGTGTGGGCCGGGTCACTCAGACCGGCGAGTTCGGCCGAATCGTCCTGTGCCAGGATCATGTCCCAGATCTTTTGTCCCTGCGGGTTTGCGATCTCTTCCATCAGATGCCCGAGAAGCCCGGCCGAGCGGCCTATCAGCGCAAAGGCCCGTGCCCAGACCGGATCGAGCCCCATGTCCGACACGGTGGACCCAACCGCGCCCGCCGCATTGATCGGCAACAGGCGTCCATATTCCTTCTGCGCGGCGGTCTCGACCGCGGCGATGAAGCGCCAGTGCCGCCCGTCAAACCCGTTCTCGCCCGCGATTCGGCGCAGGACCGGGGTGCGGGGATCGCCCTCCACATGGATCGGATGCCCGAGGCCCGGCACGATACGGCGCGCGGCACGATAGGTGCGCACGACCTCTTCGGCGCGGGCGAGGTAGGCGGCCTCGTCATCGCTGTCGGACAATTCGCCGATCTCGTCGCGCGTAAAGGTGGCGGCGTTCTGCATGGTCCCGAGGAAATGATTGCCCGCCCCCAGAAGACCGGCGGCCACCGCGCCTTGTAGCGATTCCGGCGCGCCGAGGATGGTCATCCGTGCGGCGATCGCGCTGGGGGTGAGGCCGTGATCGGTCGCCGTCACGATGATCGCATTTGTCATGGCGCGTGTGCGGTCGTCAGGCTTTGATCCTGTGGCGGTGAAATAGATCATGTCGATGAAATCCATCTTGCCGAGGATCTCATCGGCCAGATCGCGTCCGCGCACGTAAATGCGATCGCGCGTGGTAAAACCGATCTCGGTCTTGATTACCATTGCCGTTCCTTTCCTGATGTGTCGGTCGCCGCGCCGGGCCAAGCCACTTTGAACGCATCACGGCACGTTGCGGTGGCGCAACCGCCCGTCCGCTGGGTCGCGCCGACACCGGCCGTCGCGCGAATACGGCAGGGGCCGCGAGCGGTCATCGGCTCAAGCGCCTTGTGGTGCCCGGCTCACGAGCAATTTCCAGACGCCTTCCACTACGGTTTCGCCGCGCTGGTTGATGACTTCGCGCCGGAACGACAGGATGCCGCGGTCGGATTTCGAGGTCTCGCGCTTTTCGGACACGGTGACGGTCACGCCGATCGTGTCGCCGATGAAGGTGGGTTTGGGAAAGCGGCACTGCATGTCGAGCAGACCCAGCAGCGAGGGCTCCAGGAATGTGTTCATCAGCATCCGCGTGGTCAGCCCCGACATTACCGATACCACCAGCAACCCATGCGCGATGCGCTGGCCAAAGGCCGAGTTGGCGGCATATTCGGTATCGACGTGCAGCCGGTTGAAATCCCCCGAGAGGCAGGCAAAATTCGCCACGTCCGCTTCGGTGATGGTCCGCGTCGGACTGTCGAACTGGTCGCCCTCGTTTAGGTCCTCCCAGTAAAGTCGTTCGCCTTTCAGGGCCGAAAGATCGGGCCGGGTCATTGGATGTCCTCCTCTGGCAGCGCCAGCACTGTCTCCTTGAGTTCCGTCTTGAGAACGCGGCCGGTCAGATTGCGCGGCACGGACGCCATAAAGACCACGCGCCGCGGGCGCTTGTATCGGTCCAGCCGGGGCTCGGCATGGGCGATCACCTCGGCCTCGGTGATGACAGCGCCGGGGGAGGCAACGATGACGGCGCAGATCGCCTCCGTCCAGCGAGGGTCCGGCAGGCCCACGCAATGTGCCTCAGCAATGGCGGGGTGGCTGGCCAGCGCCTCCTCGATCTCGGGGGCGTAGACATTGATGCCGCCGCTCTTGATGATGTCGCGCTTGCGCCCGGTGAACCACAAAAGCCCCTCTTCATCGATCCGGCCCAGATCGCCCACGGTCAGATAGTCGCCGCGTCGCGTTTCTGCGGTCTGCACCTCGTCCTTGTAATATCCGTCATAGCGGCTTTCGCTGCGGGTGCAGATTTCGCCCACCTCGCCCTGGGGTACTTCGTTGCCATCGTCGTCAAGGATCTTCAGCTCAACGCCGAAAAACGGGCGTCCCACGCAGTTGCCCGACATGTGCCGGCGCAGATCCTCGGCGGTGAGGTTGCCATAGGGCCCGGCCTCGCTGGAGGCGGCATAGATCATCAGCGCGTCGCCGAATTTGTCCAGGGCCGCAAGCTTGAGGTCGGGATACATTTCGCCCCCGCCGGATTGCAAAGTGCGCAGCGAGGACAGGTCGGACGTGGCAAAGCCGTCGGCCTCCACCATGCGTTGCAGCATCGCTGGCAGCAACATTGTGGCGGTCAGCCGCTCCGCCTCGATCAAGCGCAGCGCCTCCTCGCCGTCAAAGCGGCGCATCAGATAGACGCTGGCCCCCAGATAGAGCGGCAAGAGCGTGTAGGTGCAGCCGGCCGACAGGCATATAGGCAGTGCCGAAAGCGCCCGGTCATCGGGCCGGAAGCGTTGCTCTATCGCGCGTTCCTCCATGCCGAAAAGGCTGCGCAGCGCGCCCTTGGGTTTGCCGGTGGTTCCCGAGGTGTGCAGCATGATCGTCGTGCCATCCTGCCCCTGCGGTGGATCGCGTGGGGTGTCCGACAGAAGGTCAGAGAGGTGCGGCAGACCTTGCGCGCGCGCCTTTTCATCGCCCATGGCGATGACGTCGCTCACCACGGTTCCGAACAGGGCCGCATGCTCCTGCGCCGCGTCGCCCAGCAACAGGGTCCTGCTGTCCGAGCGGGCCACCACATCGGCCATGACCTCGGGCGCGATGCGATAATTGATCGGGGCGGGGATCGCGCCCAGACCCGTGACCGCGACATAAGCCGCAAGGAAATCGGGATGGTTCTCCGAGATCACCGCGACCTTGTCGTCCGGACCGACGCCGCGCCGCGCCAGCACCGTCATCATCCGTTCCACCCGGTCGAGGAGCTCGGAATAGGTTTGGCTGCGGCCTTCAAAGACCACTGCCGGTTTCGTCGGGAACCGCCGCGCGTTCAGCTGCAGCGCGTGAAGGAAACTCATCGCCATGACGTCGACCTCAGGTAAAGGCCGAGATCCCGAGGACCTCGCGACCGATGATCAATGTCTGAATTTCCGACGTGCCTTCGGGGATCAACCCGCCGCGCGTGTCGCGAAACAGCCGTTCGACCGGGTAGTCGGTCGAATACCCCAGCCCGCCGTGCGCCTGTAGCGCCATCGAGGCCACTTCATGCGCGGCTTCACTGGAATAGAGCTTGGCGATCGAGCATTCCTTGCGTCCGGGCAGACCTGCATCCAGCGCCAGCGCGGCCCGGTCGGTCAGGGCGCGCGCGGCCTCCGTGCGGATGGTCATGTCGACGATGAGCTTTTGCACCAGCTGGTAGCGTCCGATCACGTTGCCGAACTGCTTGCGGGTCTTGACGTATTCGGTGGACAGGTCGAGGGAGCGTTGCGCCGCACCGACGGCTCCCGCCGCGACGTTGAGCCGACCATAATTCAGCCCCGTGAGGATCGCCTTCAGGCCCTTTCCCATCGGACCCAGCAGGTTCTCCTTGGGAACGCGGGCATCGTGGAACGAAAGCTCAGAAGTCGCGGTGGCTTTGATAAACATCGTGCCCACCCGTGAGGCTTCAAAACGGGTCTCGTCCGGGTCCACGATGAACAGGCTCAGATCGCCGTCGCAGTCGTCACTGAAGGTGCGTGCGACAAGGATACCGAGCCGACCGTGAACGCCGTTGGTCGTCCAGAGCTTGCCGCCGTTGATCAGCCAGTGGTCGCCCTTGTCCTCGGCCCGCGTTTGAACGGAGGAGACGTCAGAGCCGTGGTCAGGTTCGGTGATCCCGACCCACACCGGCAACTCGCCAGCCATCAAGGGCTTTAGCCATTTGTCTTTTTGCCGGGTGTCGCCCAGATGGTGCAGCAGGGCCGCGACGATGTTGAAGGTGTTGAGCAGAACCCGCAGGGACAACCAGCGATAGCCCGCTTCTTCCATCATCATCGCCCAGGTGCGGTAGCTCAGTCCATAACCGCCCGCGTCCTCGGGCAGGAGCCCGCCGAGATAGCCGAACTGCTGAAGTTGGCCAATCATCTCCCAGGGTAACTCGCCCGCAGCCTCGCAGTCGGCGATATAGCTCTCGGTCAGTTTTTCCGCCATGAAGCGACGGATGTTGTCACGCAGCATCCGGGTTTCTTGATCTTGTCCGTCGAAAGACGGCGGGCCGTCTTCAACCATACCGCCCCCCGGAGATATGGAGTGTCTCGCCCGAGATGTATTCCGCAGCGTCGGAGGCGAGGAAGACCACTCCATTGGCGATGTCACGTTCATTGCCCAGGCGCGGCACGGTGTTCATGGCCAGGGCGCGCGATTTGATCCGGTCATAATTCGGCAATGCCTCGATCATGTCAGTGGCGATAAACCCCGGCGCAATCGCGTTGACGGTGACGTTGAAACGCCCCTGCTCCATCCCCAGTGCGCGGGTAAAGCCGATGATGCCGGCCTTGGCAGCCGCGTAATTCGTCTGCCCCGGATTGCCGAGATAGGCGCGCGAGGAGATGTTGATCACCCGACCCCAGTTCTGCTCCATGAAATGCGGGGCCACGGCACGCGAGCAGTTGTATGCGCCTTTCAGGATCACGCCGACAACGGCGTCCCAATCCTGCTCGGGCATCTTGGTGATGTAGTTGTCACGTGGGAACCCGGCGTTGTTGACCAGGATATGGACCGCGCCGAAGGCCTCAATCGTGCGTGCGATGAGGGTCTCGACCTGCCCCTGGTCCGTCACGTCGCAGGCGACGCTGATCGCGGTATGACCGTCGGCCTCAAGCGCGGCGCGCGTGGCTTCCGTCGTCTCGGGGTCGATATCCGTGATCACCACCCGGGCGCCTTCTTCGGCCAGCGCGCGCGCTGTCACTGCGCCGATTCCACGGCCTGACCCGGTGATGATGGCCACCTTGCCTTTCAATCCCAGTTCCACTCAACACTCCTTTTTAACGATTAGTATTCACCCGAGAACATGGTCACGATCTCTGGGAAGAAGGCGATCAGCGCGAGGATCGCGAATTCCGCCAGCACAAAGGGTAGAACCCCCACAAAGACGCGCTTGAGCGGCACACCGGTGATCGAACTGGCGACAAAGACGTTCATCCCGATTGGCGGCGTGATCAGCCCGATTTCGACTGTCTTGGTGACGAGGATACCGAACCAGATCGGCGAATAGCCAAGCTCCATGACCATGGGAAAGACGATAGGCATGGTCAGGATCAGGATCGCGAGCTGGTCCATGACGCAGCCCAGCAAGACGTAGATCACGATCAGGATCAGGATCACCACGCCCGGACTGATATCCAGACCCTCGACGTAGGACACCAGTGCCTGCGGAGCCATCGTGAGGGTCACGAAGTAGCCAAAGATATGCGCGCCGATGATGATCGTGAAGATCATTGCCGTGGGCCTTGTGGTGCGTTCGAGCGCACCGACGAAGTCGCGCCAACCCATCCGCCGCAGCATCACGGAGGCGATCAGGATGGCCCCGAAACACCCGACCGCCGCCGCTTCGGTTACCGTGACCGCGCCGGAATAAATTCCGGCGACGACAAAGACGAACAACAGGACCACGGGCCAGAGTTCACGCAGCGAAAGGAAGCGTTCGCGCCAGCCGTGGCTTTGCGCGGGCGGTGCCAGATCGCGGTTCATGGTCGCCCAGATCATCGTGATCCCGGCAAAGGACAAGGCGGTGATCAGGCCCGGAACGATACCGGCGATGAAAAGCCCGCCGATCGAAGTTTCGGTGATGATGCCATAGACCATCAGTACGACCGAGGGCGGAATCATGATCGACAATGTGCCTGCCGCTGCCACCGTGCCCACGATCATGCCGCGGTCGTAGCCGTATTTCTCGGCCTCCGGGGCGACAGTGCGCGCCATCGTGGCCGTGGCGGCGGTGGAGGAGCCTGAGACCGCCCCGAACCCGGCGCTGGTGAAAACCGTGGCCACGGCCAGACCGCCGGGAAGGTGGCCCACCCAGCGGTTGGCGGCGCGGAACATATCGGACGAAATTCGACTGGCAGAGAGGATCTCGGCCATCAGAATGAACAGCGGGATCGCGGTCAACAGCCAGGA
This sequence comes from Pseudooceanicola sp., assembly GCA_002709085.1. Lineage (GTDB taxonomy): Bacteria > Pseudomonadota > Alphaproteobacteria > Rhodobacterales > Rhodobacteraceae > Pseudooceanicola. Next base: position 91,330 of record PAPR01000053.1, read on the forward strand.
GGCGGTGTTTCGATAAGGGGCCACCGAGAGGATCCCGAGAGCCAGGTTGAACCCCCCGATCAGATAAAGCCCCACGGTACCGGCAATGCCCATGGCAAAACCGATAGGCATCCCAAAGACAAGAAGCGCGCCCAGCAGGAGCGACACGGGTGCGAGAAATTCCATGTTCAGATAGCCCTATCCGTGGTGTCGCGAAGTCGCTGCACGTCGCCCGCCATGTTGATGAGAAGCCGCAGGACGATCAGCAGGCAACCAATCGGCGCAATCACGAGCGTGGTGACAAGCGGCGCGTCGATGTCGCCCGAGGTGCGATACCCGAAGTCCCAGGCCTTGAGCGCTTCGCGCGAGGCGGCGTAGCAGACCAGCGCGAAAAAGGCGGCTGAGATCAGGCGGAGGCCCACGTCGAGCTTGGCGCGCACCCTCTCGGACAGAGCTTCGAACAGGATGCCGACGCGCACATGGCCGTCGTGCATTTCCAGATAGCTCAGACTTCCGAATACGATAATCGGCATGAGGTAAAACTCGGTGGCGCCAATGACGCCCTCGATAGGATCGTTCAGGACGTATCGCGTGAAGACCTGGATGAGGACCATGATCAACATGATCAACATCGCTCCACGCGATAGCCAGTTCGCCCAGGTGTCAATTCGGTCCATTGCGCGGCCCAGCGGACCGCGCAAACCGGCCTTGGGCCGCGTACCTTCGTCAGGTGGCGGACCGTCGCCGCCCGTCTCATGATCTTGAGGACGCAAGGCCGGACTCCTTCCCTACTGACTCTGATACTTTTTGATGTTCTCGCGGAAGTCTTCCAAGACCTCGTTGCCCGGCAGTCCACGCTCTTCCATATCCGCAAGCCAAGCATCGTAGACCGGCGCTGTGGTCGATGCGACCTGTGCGCGCTGGGCCTCGTCGAGGACGATGACTTTGATCCCGCTTTCGCGCATCTTGCCTTCCAGTTCAGCCGCCGATGTGTCGGTAACCTCAGCCGCTCGCTGCATGGCCTCCTGCGCCGCCTGCTGCAAGGCTTCCTGATGCTCTGGCGACAGGCTCTGCCACACTTCTTCGCGGATCACGTAAGGCGCCCAATAGACGAACAGGTCGAGACCCAGAACGGCGGTGTCGATCACCTCTTCAAGCTTGTAGGAATAGATGCTGGTGGTCGGAAAGATCGCACCGTCAACTGTGCCCGTACGGATGGCCTGGTAGGTTTCAGCGCTGGGAATGTCGACCGGCGCGCCCTTGAGTGTCTTGACCGATTCCGACATGTTCCCGGCGATAATCTTCAGCTTGAGCCCGGCGATGTCGTCGAGTGTTTCGACGTCCTTGCCACGGGAGAACAGGTTGTAGGTCGACGTCATGACCCCCCAGACAGGACGCATACCGTTGGCCAGGAAATCGCTTTCCAGGATCGGACCCGAGCTTACCGTATCAAAGAACGCGGGAGTTCCGACCGAGCTTTGCGAGAAAAGGCCCGGCAGCGTGTGAACGCCGGCCAGCGGCATGGTGCCGCCGTTATAGGCCGGCGGGACATAGCCGACATCCACGACACCGGACTGCACCATGGAGAACATGTCGCGCAACGAGCCCAACTGCCCGGCGCCGAAATACTGGAATTTGACTTCACCGTTGGTGAGCTCTGTTGCACGCTCCATCCAGTATTTGGTGCCGTTTTCCACGATATAGTGACCCGGCGGAAAGGAATCGGCGACCTTGAGCGTTACCTCGGCCAATACGGCCTGTGGCGCCATCGCGCCTGCGATCACCAGCGCCGCGCCTGCGGTGAACCGGCTAAATGCTTTTATTGCTGTCATTGTGTTTCTTCCTCCCTAAGCCGACGGGTTCTAGTCCCTGAGCGGCATTGTTGACCCCTTCGGAGCAGCCCAGCACGCGGCCTCTCATTCGGTCAACTAAAAAGGAGGGTCGCAGGATCACCACCACCAGATCGCACATATATGCGATTGGGCATTTTGTGGTGAAACGCAAGAGTTTGGCGGGATTCAGAACACCCGGCCAGCCTAGAAAATAAGGTAGATGCCGGTGAGGGCAATGCCCAGGCTCAGCACCATGAATGGCCCGTTCTGCACGAAGATCAGCCGGACCGGCGACACGTTGAACATCCGACTGACTATGGCGGCCGTTCCGGTGTAGGGCGAGAACTGAGCAGCGAGAGCCCAGGCGGTCAGCAGGACGGCGACGACATTGATCGGTGTGACGCCGAACGTCGCCGGATCACCGATGATCGCGACCACGAGGGTCGAAGTCAATACAGGATTCAGTCCGATCATGGCGAGGGCGATGGTGGCCAGAAAGATCAGCGATAGCAGCCAGGCACCCGTCAGATGCGCACTGACCACGACCTGCGCGGCCTCCTGCATCGGGAACAGTTTGACCAGTACCGGGCCGAGAAATGCCGCCGAGACAATGACGCTGGTTTCCGCGGCCTGGCTGGGCAAGCGCTGAAAGACCATGTTTTTCAGCGGTCCTTCGATCAATGTCCCAATGGAATGGCCAAGCCCGAAGATCAGCCAGAGGCATGAGGTCACGGGAATGATGACAATTACCGCCGCAGAGGTCGACATGTCGAGCTGGTGCGCGGAAAAGTAGATCGCGGTAAAGATGGTGATCAGCAGCGCGATGAGCTTTGCCACGCTTGGAACCGGCAAGGCCAGCGCCTCTACAAACGGCGTTGTTCCCTTGCGCAGGATCGCTGTGGCTTGCCCGAATGTGAACAGGCAACTGACCACAAAGATCACCAGCGATATCGCGAGACCGATCATCATGGTCTCGGTCAGGGACACCCCGGCGTATAGAGACGACAACAAGACAGGGGGCAGCGCAAGCGGGGACCAGGTCACCGAAGGAGAGAAGCCCCGTATCGCCGCGACCGCCGTCATCCACCCGCGTTCGGTCGCACCGGTGGCGCCGTCATCATCGCTGGCCATCCTGTCACGCGCCAATGTCCCGATCATCACCAGCGACCCCATGTTCATCATCAAGGCCATGACGTTTGTGCCGATGAGGGTCAGGACCGATTGCTTTCGAAGGGGCTGAGAGATCAGGAACAGGCCGACCCGATTGATCGACTCCGATCGACTGGCCGCTTCCTGAAGCGTAAACACCGCCGTCAGAAAGGCCTGAAAAAACGCCGCGCGGATCAATGCTTCCTTCAAAAGCGCTGGCGCGTCCTCTAGTCGAACCAACGCCACTGCGGCCGTCAAGAGCGACAGCATCACGAAGAGCCGGCCGACCTTCCCTCCGCGTACCAACAGGTAGGGAACGATCGCGATCATGATGAGGGCGCTCGGCAACCCCAGTGTCGTCACATCCAGCCAGTTGTCGATGCCCTGAAAGACCACCAGGCATATAAGCAGGATGCCGATCATTGCGGACCAGTCGGGCAAACGGGTTGAACTACGGGGTGACGGGTCAGTTAGGGCAACGGCCTGTGGCATGGAAAAAGACTCCGACCTGTCCGACGTGGACAGCACATAAAATAAAAGTCCCACAATGCGAGACTATTTGCAATACCAACATTGGCGCGGTATATCTCCGATACCCTCGGCTGTGGGGCGGAGAATGCGAGGAAGGTTCATGACGAGTAATAAAGTATCCATTTTGGGCGGCGCGGCGTTGCCGGTCGGTAAGTTGCAGGGGCTGAGCGATGCGGGCACTCAACATCTGGAACACGAGGTTCTTGCCAAGCTGATCGTCGAGGCGCTGGCGGATGCCGGGCTGGAAAAAGAAGACGTCGGTTCAATGATCCTGACCCTTCCACGGCCCTACACCCAGCAAAAGTATTTTGCCACATTCATGGCCAATTACATGCGTCTGCCTTGTGACGGACTGGTGATGGAGGTGATGGGAAACGGAATGACCCCGGCCCTGACCTTTCAGACAGCCGTTGACCAGGTCCGGCTGGGGCGCACCAAGGTCGCGCTGGCGCTTGGTATCAACTTCGAGACCGGCACGCCCGCCCCGGAACACATGATGTCGTCGATGCGGGCCACCGGCGACGTGGATTTTCACGTGCCCTTCGGCTTCACCCCCATCTCCTGGTACGCCATGGACGCGGTGCGCTACATTCATGAGCACAACTCATCCCGCGAGGATTTGGCGATGGTCGCGGTCAAGAACCGGGCGCACGCCATGCACAATCCGATTGCTCAGTTCCGCAAGCCGATGACCTTGGATGACGTTCTGGCGCAAAGGCCGATCGTGGAACCTCTTGGCTTGTTCGAAGTGCCGGGACGTGGCGATGGCGCGGTCTGCCTTGTCATCGCGGACGAGGACGTCGCCAAGGAAACCGGCAAACCTTATGTGAATGTCAGGGGTGAGGGGTTTTATCACGAGGGCGCACATCAGATCAGCGAAGTCCCCAATGACATGATCGCGTTCGAGGCCGCGCAGCAGGCCGGGGCCAAGGCCATGGCCGGTGCCGGTATCGGGCCAGACGATCTGGACCTGGCCGAAGTTTACGCGCCCTGCACAATCGTCGAAGTTCTGGTGGCCGAAGCGCTCGGCCTCTGTCCGGTTGGTCAGGGCGCACGACAAGCGGCCAGCGGGGACACCTCGATTGGCGGACGCATTCCGATCTGCACGTCCGGGGGGCTCTTGTCGCGTGGTCATCCGGCCTATGTCACTGCGCTTTATAGCTATTTCGAAGTCTTGGAACAATTGCGGGGTCGCGGTGCGGAACGTCAGGTGACAGACGCGGAGCTGGGGCTCGTCTGCACCGAACTGGGCAATTACAACGCCGCGATGGTGCACATACTGGAGGCAGTGGCATGACCCAACCGATTATTACGACCGAGGGCAAGCGCGCCTATCCACCGCGCATGAGCGATTTCACGAAACCCTTCTGGGACGGTGTCGCCACCGGGAGCTTTCGCACAACACGCTGCGATGCCTGTCAGCGACCGAGTTTTCCCCCCAAGCCCATCTGCCCACATTGCTGGTCTGACCAGGTGACGTGGATCGACCTGTCGGGTCGCGGGCGTCTTTATTCCGCGACGGTTGTGCATGCAGGGCCTGCGGTCTTTGCGCAGGATTTGCCCTACCGGGTTGGTATCGTCGACCTCGACGAGGGGCTCCGCATTGCGACTCGGGTTCTTGATGAGACGCGGTTCGACCAGGCGGTCGAATTGGTGGTTTTGGCCTATGACGACGGCCCGCTTTATGCGGCGCGCGGCATCTCCGGTTAAGCGGTCATCCCGACATTCTGGGCGTTGTGAAGACGGGGCCTTTTGCCCCGTTTTCAGGCTTGTAGGAGAGAAGCTGCTTTGAGATATGGTCGCCCGCAGTCATGACGAGGTCGACCAGTTCGGCC
>PAPR01000054.1 GCA_002709085.1 Pseudooceanicola sp.
AGGGCTGGTAAAGGGCGGCATCGCCTGAGCCACGTCAGCGGCACCGGCGCACGGGCGCGCTCAATCTCGTCCTCTCTGTATATATAGACGTGACACACCCTGACCGGGGGTGAGAGGCGTGGTGCGCGCTCAGGGCTACACCCGGCACTCATCGCGGAGGGCCAGCTGCGCGCTGTGACGCGGGTATCGCCGGTGGGGGTCAGTTTGAGAGTTCGATTGGGATCACATGGGCCGGATGGGACGCCACGGGACGACCCGCTCTCACTCCGGCTTGCCTCATTCCCATTCTGCAATTTTTCAGAGAATCCCGGTGGGACGCGCGATCACAGCTCAGTGATTCGTGCGAGATCACTGCGTGAGGCTATCAGCTTGTGAGCACGTAACGAGAACAAGCGCACAAGGTTCCAGCGGTGAATGAAATTAATTTGGATGCCATGGGCGAAACTGGGCGAACGCAATAAACGCCTACATTTGGTGTTAGTTCCGCATAAATATTCTAAATAAGCGTATTTTTGCCTAGTAACCCATACTGAAAGGTTCAAGTCTTTCTGTGGATAACTCTGTTGATCGGCTAGAACCTGCCATTTTTTCATTGCGTCCCATAAGGTACCATGTCATCCATAGTTCATCAGATGGAACGGGAAACGAGGCATCAAGACCTCACAAAAAATCCCAAGGCAGTGATCATACAGGCACCCCGCTTTCATCGAACGAAGAGATCCGGCGCGTGAGCGAGCAGACATCCCCCCAGATGGCGCGCGCAGCTGGACAAACCCGGAGACGGGACGAGGGCGGCGGGTAAGGGCAGTGGCAGCAGCACCTTACTCGCCGTTTTCCGTTTCCAAGGGACGCAACATTCAACCGGGGAGTAGGGCAGGGACTTGGCTTATATAGAGCGGTTCCAAGGCAGCGAAGACATGAAGGTGGACAGCAAGTATCGCTTGTCCGTCCCAGTCGACTTCCGCCGTGTCCTGGAAAAACAAGACCCCGAATGGACGGCAGGCAAGCCCGCGCGCATGGTCTTGCTCTATGGTCCACGGCTTGATGGCCATGTCGAGGGCTACTCCATCGACTCCATCGCCGAAATTCAGACCGCACTCAGCACACGGCCCAAAGCGGACGCCAAAAGCAAAGCCCTGCGCAACCACTACATCCACATGGCCGCGCAGGTCACCGTCGATGACACCGGGCGGATCGTGGTTCCGGCCAAGGTGCGCGACAAGTTGGGTCTCGGCAAAGATGAATACGTCACCTTCCTCGGCGATCTGAAGACCTTTCAACTGTGGCGCCGCGATGATTATCAGTCCGCCATTGCCGCCGAAGAGGATGTGCTGGGCGACGATTTCGATCCCGACGCCGAGATGGACGCATTGCTCTACGGCGACACTGCTCCGGAGGTCTTGTAGGTCATGGCGGCCAGCGCCCCAGATCCGGACGCGCCGCATGTTCCGGTCTTACTGCGCCCTCTGTTGAAAGCCGTAGCACCAGTAGGTGGCCTCTGGCTTGACGGTACTTTCGGCGCGGGCGGCTATGCCAAGGGCCTGCTGGAGGCCGGAGCAGAGCGTGTGATCGGCGTCGATCAGGATCCGCTGGCGTTGGAAATGGCATCAGACTGGGCAGGGGGCTACGGCGAACGCCTTCGCCTTCATCAGGGCAATTTCGCTGAGCTTGATGAGATCGCAGGCGGGCCTCTGGATGGCATCGTTCTCGACCTTGGCGTTAGTTCGATGCAGATTGATCAGGCAGAACGTGGGTTCTCTTTCATGAAGGACGGACCTCTCGATATGCGGATGTCTCAGACTGGATATTCTGCGTCCGATCTTGTGAACTCCATGGACGAAGGCGACCTCGCCGATGTCATTTTCCTCTATGGGGAAGAGCGCGCCAGCCGCCGTATCGCCCGTGCCATCCTGCGTCAGCGCGAGGTCGAGCCGATCACCACCACACTTCGGCTCGCCGGGATTGTCGAGGGTTGCCTGCCGCGCCCCAAGCCCAACCAGTCCCACCCCGCGACCCGCACATTTCAGGCGCTGCGCATCGCGGTGAACGATGAATATGCCGCGCTGGCCGAGGGGTTGATGGCCGCCGAGCGCGCTCTGCGCCCCGGCGGGCAATTGGCGGTGGTCACGTTCCATTCGGTCGAGGATCGGATGGTCAAACGCTTCCTCCAGCTTCGCTCCGGCGGGGGCGGGCGGGCGAACCGCTATGCGCCCGAAGCGCCCGAAGATGAGCCGCGCTTTACCGTCGTGTCGAAAAAGGCCATCGGCCCGGATGAGGAAGAATTGGCCGCCAATCCGCGCGCGCGCTCGGCCAAGCTGCGGGTTGGTCGCAGAACCGCCGCCGAGGCCGAGCCTATAGATCGCAAGGCATTGGGAATGCCGATGTTTCAGGGGAAACTGCAATGAGAACGTTGCTCTATATCCTGTCGTTTGCGGCCCTCGTGGGCCTGGGCTTTTGGGCCTATCAGGAAAATTACCGCACCAAGCAGATCGTAAACGAGGCGGAACGCCTTCAGGTGCAGATCAGTCAGGCCCGCGCCCGTCTGGGGGTCCTGAAGGCGGAATGGGCCTATCTCAACCGCCCGGACCGGTTGCGTGAGCTGGCCGAACTGAACTTTACCCCGCTGGCCCTGATGCCGATTTCGCCAGATCAGTTCGGGCGCATGGACCAGGTCGATTATCCCTCCTCAGACCCGGTTCCGGCCCCGCTGGTCGAGATCAACAACCCGGTCGAGGTCTCGACCATGTCGATGCAGGAGGCGGGACAATGAGCGCGCCGTCCCTTCGCATTCCACTGCGCCCGCTGGCGCGGATCCTCGATGCTCGCCAACGCGGTGAAAACCCCGACGCTATCGAGAAGGAAAACCTGCGTCTTCGGCACGAGGAGATGCGGGATCGCGCCCGCATTCGTGCCGAGGGCCGTATCGTGCTGCTGGGTGCGATGTTCGCGCTCGCCTTTGCCACCATCGGGTTAAAGATGTGGGTCGTCGCCGAGTCCGAACCGGCGGAGCCGCGCACTTCCATCGCCGGATCCTCGATCGTGGCACAGCGCGGCGACATCCTCGACCGTCACGGGCGGGTGCTGGCGACCAATCTCGATACCTTCGCGCTCTACGCCCATCCCCATCAGATGGTCGAACCCGAACGGGCGGCACAGGAGTTGGCGTCGATCTTCCCTGACCTCGATCAGGACCGTTTGACGCGAGATTTCACCGGCAAGCGCCGGTTTGTCTGGATCCGGCGCAAGATCAGCCCCGAACAGCGACAGGCGGTGCACGACATCGGTGAGCCGGGCCTGTTGTTCGGTCCGCGCGAGATGCGGCTTTATCCCAACGGTGCCTTGGCCGCGCATATTCTGGGCGGCGCCAGCTACGGCGAAGAGGGCGTGCACGCGGCTGAGATCAAGGGCACAGCAGGGGTGGAGCGCGAGTTCAACGACTTCCTCACAGACCCCGCCAATGGTGGCAAGCCGCTGCAACTCTCCATCGATCTGACGGTTCAGGCGGCGGCGGAGCAAATGCTTTACGGTGGCATGCGCCTGATGAATGCCAAGGGCGCGGCCTCGGTTCTGATGGACGCGAAGACGGGCGAAATCATCTCTATGGTCTCGCTGCCGGATTTCGATCCCAACGACCGCCCCGGCTTGCCGACCGAGGGGCATCCCGACGACAGCCCGTTGTTCAATCGCGCGGTTCAGGGGGTCTATGAGTTGGGCTCTACCTTCAAGATTTTCGCCGCCGCGCAAGCCATCGACCTCGGGCTGGTCAAGCCGGAGACGATCGTCGACATCAAGGGGCCGATCCGCTGGGGCCGTCACTCGATCCGCGATTTCCACAACTACGGCAAGGAGTTGTCGGTCGCCGACATCATCATCAAAAGCTCCAACATCGGCTCCGCCCGTCTGGCCGAAATGATCGGTAACGACCTCCAGAAACAGTTTCTCGGACAGCTCGGGCTGTTCGAACCCACCCCGGTTGAGATGGTCGAGGCCCCGTCTGGTCAGCCGCTGGTGCAGAAGAACTGGACGGACCTCACCGCGATGACCGTCTCCTATGGCCACGGTATTTCGGTCAGCCCGCTGCATCTGGCGGCGGCCTATGCGACCATTGCGAACGACGGCAAACGCGTGCGCCCGACGCTGCTGGTACAGGATGGCCCGCAGGACGGCCCGCAGGTTCTGTCCTATTCCGCGGCGCTGCAAGCGCAGGACTTGCTGCGGTTGGTGGTGTCCGAGGGCACGGCCTCATTCGCGCGGATCGATCACTATTCCGTGGGCGGAAAGACCGGCACGGCGGACAAGCCGAAACCCACGGGCGGTTACTACAAGGACAAGACGATTTCGACCTTTGCCTCGATGTTTCCCGCACATGACCCCCAATACGTGCTGATCGTCACGCTGGACGAAGGGGTGGAGACCTCCGGTTCCGACCCCCGCCGGACAGCAGGCTGGACAGCCGTGCCGGTTGCCGCCGAAATGATCACCCGGATCGCCCCTCTCCTGGGCCTCCGTCCCGAGATTGCACCCGCCACCCTCGCTGATATAACGCTGACATCGCAGTAAGCCGGAAAGGCAGTGGTGATGGCGGCAGACGCAGGGCAGACGCAGACACTCGGCCAGTTGGGCCTTTCGGCGCAGGGTGGCGCGAAAGGCGGCGGGCAGGGGGCGCGCGACCTCACCATCACCGGGCTGGCCGTCGACAGCCGCGATGTCCGTGACGGTTTCCTGTTCGCCGCGATGCCCGGAACGCGGGTGCACGGCGCTGAATTCATTCAATATGCTCTGCGCCAGGGGGCCGTGGCCATCCTGACAGACGCCGAGGGCGCGCGCCTCGCCGCCGACGAGATCGCAAAGGCCGGAGCCGCGCTCATCATCGCCGAGGATCCGCGTCAGGCGCTGGCCTATACCGCGTCGCTCTGGTTCCAGCGTCAGCCCCGCGTCGTGACGGCGGTAACAGGGACCAACGGCAAGACGTCCGTGTCCACCTTCCTGCGCCAACTCTGGGTTCTGCTCGGGCGCGAGGCCGTCAATCTGGGCACCACGGGGGTTGAGGGTAGTTATTCCGCGCCCCTCCTGCACACCACCCCCGAACCGATCACGCTGCACCGGATGCTGGCCGACGTGGCCGATGCGGGTGTGACCCACGCGGCGATGGAGGCTTCCTCGCACGGGTTGGCGCAACGTCGGCTGGACGGGGTCGTACTCAAGGTCGGCGGGTTCACCAACCTCACGCAGGATCACCTCGATTATCACGCGGATTTCGACGACTATTTCAAGGCCAAGGCCGGGCTCTTCACCCGCGTCCTGCCCCCCGATGCGGCGGCGGTGATCAATATCGACGGGCTGCGCGGCGAGGAAATGGCAGAGATTGCCGCCGAACGCGGGCTCGACGTGCTGACCGTTGGCTCTCATGAGGAGGCAGAATTGCGTATCCTCGGGCGGCGCTATGATCCGGATGGCCAAACGATCCGCTTTGGCTTTGACGGCGAGGTGCATCAGGTTCAGCTGGACCTCATCGGCGGCTTTCAGGCGGAAAACGTGCTGGTCGCGGCCGGCATGGCGATCCTCGCGGGTGAAGACCCCGATCAGACCTTCGCCGCCCTCCCTGCGCTGAACACGGTGCATGGCCGAATGGAGCTGGCGGCGCGGCGCGCAAACGGGGCCGCGGTCTTTGTTGATTACGCCCATACGCCGGATGCGGTGGCGACGGCGCTGAAGGCGCTGCGCCCGCATGTCATGGGCCGCTTGGTCGCCGTGATCGGCGCCGGGGGCGACCGCGACCGCACGAAGCGCCCCCTGATGGGCGAGGCGGCGGTGAACAACGCCGACGTGGTCTTTGTCACCGACGACAATCCCCGGTCCGAGGATCCGACCGCAATCCGGCAGGCGGTTCTCATGGGCTGTCCCGACGCGACCGAGGTCGCGGACCGCGCCGAGGCCATCCTGCGCGCGGTCGATGCGCTGCAACCCGGCGACGCCCTGCTGATCGCGGGCAAGGGGCATGAGACCGGCCAGATCATAGGCGATACCGTCTATCCCTTTGACGATACCGAACAGGCCAGCGTCGCCGTTTCGGCGCTGGATGGACGCCTTACATGAGATTTCCGGCATGAGAATTTTGACATGAGCCTTTGGACCGCAATAGAGGCGGCGCAGGCCACCGGCGGCGAGGCGCGCGGCGATTGGACGGTCGCGGGCGTGTCGATCGACACACGCACCCTTGTTCTGGGCGATCTGTTCGTCGCGCTCTCTGCCGCGCGCGATGGTCATGATTTCGTCGCTCAGGCGCTGGAAAAGGGGGCAGGGGCCGCGCTGGTGTCGCGCATCCCCGAAGGGCTGTCCGAGGATGCGCCACTGCTGATCGTGCCGGACGTCTTGCGCGGGCTCGAAGATCTGGGCCGCGCCGCGCGCGACCGCATGGCGGGCAAGGTGGTGGCTGTCACCGGCTCTGTCGGCAAGACCTCGACGAAGGAGATGCTGCGCGTCGTGATCGCAGGACAGGCCCGCGTCCATGCGGCCGAGGCCAGCTATAACAACCATTGGGGCGTGCCGCTGACGCTCGCGCGGATGCCGCGTGACACCGAGGTCGCGGTGATCGAAATCGGGATGAACCACCCCGGCGAAATCGCGCCACTGGCGCGGTTGGCCCGCCCCGACGTCGCGATGATCACCACGGTCGGCACCGCGCATCTGGAGGCCTTTGACGACATCGCCGGGATCGCGCGCGAAAAGGCCAGCGTCTTTACCGGGCTGATGCCGGATGGCTGGGCTGTCTATAACGGCGATCTCGAGACCTCTCCGATCCTCGCCGAGGCGGCAGAGCGATACGCGGCCCACACCCTCAGCTTTGGCGAGGCGCCCGGCAACCATCATCGCCTGACGAAAATCGACATTATCGACGATATCACCGTGGCAGAGGCGCTGATCTGGCGCGCCAAGGCGCTGTTCAAGGTCTCTGCCGCCGGTCGTCACTACGCGCTGAACGCGCTCGGGGTGGTGGCGGTGATCCGCGCGCTCGGGCTGGATCGCGCCGTGGCCTGCGCCGACCTGGCGCAATGGGCTCCGCCAGCGGGGCGAGGGCTGCGCGAAAGGCTGATGCTGGATCCCGCCGATGAAACCCTGTCGTTCGAGCTGATTGACGATGCCTTCAACGCGAACCCGGTCTCCATGGCCGCCTCGCTGGAGGTGATCGCCGCCGCCCGTCCGCGCGACAACCTGGGCCGGCACGCACATGGGCGCCGCGTGGCTGTCCTGGGTGAAATGCTGGAACTGGGGCCGGACGAATTGCAAATGCACGCCTCTCTGGCGGACCTTCCGTCAGTCGCGAATCTGGATGTCGTGCATTGCGTCGGCGAACGAATGCAGGTGCTTTACGAGGCGCTGCCGCCGGAAAAGCGCGGGCGTTTTGAAAAGCAGGCCTCTGTGCTGGCCGCGCAGGCAGCGCGGATCGCGGATGCCGGCGATGTTGTGCTGGTCAAGGGCTCCAAGGGGTCGCGGGTCAGTGAGGTTGTTGACGCGCTGCGCAAATTGGGCCATCCCGCGCCTGAGAATTGAGCTTGCCGTTCAGGAGGACGCTGAATGCTGTATTGGTTAACCGCCCTCTCTGACGGAGGCGACGTGTTCAACCTGTTCCGCTACATAACGTTCCGGGCAGGCGGGGCCTTCATGACCGCGCTGATCTTTGGCTTCCTCTTTGGCCGACCCTTGATCAACGTGTTGCGCCGCCGTCAGGGCAAGGGCCAGCCGATCCGTGGCGACGGTCCCGAGGGGCACTTTGTCAAGGCAGGCACACCCACCATGGGCGGATTGCTGATCGTCGGCGCGCTGTTGACCTCGACCCTGCTCTGGGCGCGGCTCGACAATGGATATGTCTGGATCGTGCTGTTCGTGACCATGGCCTTCGGCTTGATCGGCTTCGCGGACGATTACGCCAAGGTGTCCAAGCAGACCGTGAACGGCGTGCCGGGTAAGGTCCGCCTCTTGCTGGGCTTCTTCATCGCCTTCATCGCCTCTTATTGGGCCGCGATGCTGCACCCGGAAGAGTTGCAGTTCCGCCTCGCCCTGCCGGTGTTCAAGGACGTTCTGTGGAACATGGGCTATATGTTCCTGCCGTTCGCGATGTTCGTCATCGTCGGCGCGGCCAATGCGGTGAACCTCACCGACGGGCTTGACGGGTTGGCGATCATGCCCTCGATGATCGCGGCGGGCGCGCTCGGCATCATTGCCTATGCCGTGGGACGGGTCGATTTCACCGAATATCTCGATGTGCATTACGTGCCGGGCACGGGTGAGATCTTGATCTTTGTCTCGGGGCTGATCGGCGGGGGCCTCGGGTTCCTTTGGTACAACGCGCCGCCGGCGGCGGTCTTCATGGGCGATACCGGGTCGCTTGCGCTCGGCGGGGCTATCGGGGCGATTGCGGTCGCCACCAAGCATGAGATCGTGCTGGGCATCGTCGGCGGCATCTTTGTGGTCGAGGCGCTGTCGGTCATCATTCAAGTGCTCTACTTCAAGCGCACCGGCAAGCGGGTCTTCCTGATGGCACCGATCCATCATCATTACGAGAAGAAGGGCTGGGCGGAGCCGACCATCGTGATCCGCTTCTGGATTATCTCGCTGATCCTCGCCCTCATCGGTCTGGCCACGCTAAAGCTGCGCTGAGACGCGCGGAGCCGTCTCGTAAAAGGGGTACTTCGGCGGCTCTTCCCTGGGAGAGCCCCTTGATCTATGCCATGAAGTGGTCCGCGCTACGCGGACGATGACGGAGGGTCGGACGTGATCGCAGTGCAAGGTGTGACAGGCGCAAGCATCGCCGTTCTGGGGCTGGGCCGCTCCGGTCTGATCGCTGCGCGCGCGCTGCGCGCCGGCGGCGCGGACCCGATCTGCTGGGACGACAACACGGCGGCGCGCGAGGCTGCGGTGAGCGAGGGTTTCACCGTCACCGACCTGAGCCGCGCCGGCGCGCTCGACGGGCTGTCTGCGCTGATCGTCAGCCCCGGCATCCCGCATCTTTACCCGACGCCCAACCCGGTGGTCGCCGCCGCGCTCGACCTCGGGATCCCGGTCGATAACGACATCGGGTTGTTCTTCCGGTCATTTGCGACCAGCAAATGGGATGAGTTCGACGTCCAGCCCAAGGTGATCACCGTCACCGGATCGAACGGAAAATCGACCACATCGGCCCTGATCCACCACATTTTCGAGACCGCCGACCGCCCGGCGCAGCTTGCCGGGAATATCGGACGCGGCGTGCTGGATCTGGACGAGCCGGAGGATGGCGGCGTTGTGGTGCTGGAACTGTCGAGCTATCAGACCGACCTCGCGCGTGCCCTGACGCCGGACGTCGCCGTCTTTACCAACCTCTCGCCCGACCATCTCGACCGCCACGCAGGCCTCGGGGGCTATTTCGCGGCCAAGCGGCGTCTGTTTGCCGAAGGGGGACCGGACCGCGCGGTGATCGGCGTCGATGAGGTCGAGGGGCAGTACCTCGCCAACCAACTCTCCGAAGGGCCGGTCGATGACCGCGTGATCCGTATCTCGTCGGGGCGCAAGCTGATGGGACCGGGCTGGGTGGTCTACGCGCGCAAGGGGTTTTTGACCGAATGGCGCAAGGGCAAACAGGTCGCCTCTGTCGATCTGCGCACGGTCACCGGGTTGCCGGGGGCGCATAACCACCAAAACGCCTGTGCCGCCTATGCCGCTGCGCGCGCCCTCGGCGTCGCGCCGCGCTTGATCGAGGCGGCGTTTCACAGCTTTGCCGGCCTGCCGCACCGCAGCCAGACGATCGCGGAGATTGACGGCGTGCGCTACGTCAATGACAGCAAGGCCACCAATGTCGATGCCGCCGCCAAGGCGCTGGCGGCCTTCGACAAGGTCCGCTGGATTTGCGGCGGGCTCGAGAAGGAGGGCGGGGTCGACGCCCTGCTGCCCGCCACGGGCGGCGTGATCAAGGCCTATGTGATCGGGCGGGAGGCGGTGAATTTCGCGCTCCACCTGCGCGGGGTCGAAACCGAGGTCTGCACCGATATGGCCACGGCGGTCTCGCGCGCGGCTGCGGACGCGGAGCCGGGCGATACGGTCCTGCTCGCCCCCGCTGCGGCCTCGTTCGATCAATACGACAGTTTCGAGCGGCGAGGCGAGGATTTCGCGGCGCAGGTGGCTTTGCTGACCGGGGAGCGGTGAGGGGTTTCCGCTGTTGCGTGAAGGCGGCGGAGGTCGCGCGGCTGGCGCGTCGGTTTTGGATATTTTTGGCAAAGAGAATGTGGGGGGCGTTTGGTCCCTCAGGACGCGAGCGCGCGGGCGGCCGCCATGGCGGAGGCCCAGGCCCATTGGAAGTTGTACCCGCCGAGCCACCCCGTCACATCCACGCATTCACCGATGAAATAGAGGCCGGGGTGGGCTTTAGCCTCCATCGTCTGGCTTGACAGCGCATCGGTCGCGATGCCGCCAAGCGTGACTTCGGCGGTGCGATAGCCTTCGGTGCCACCGGGGGTGACGTGCCAGTGATGCAGCCTTTCGGCCACCTGCGTCAGCACAGCATCCGACATATCCGCCAGATTGCCGCCGAGCGCGAGGTCAGCCGCCACCGCATCCGCGAGACGGGCGGGGAGCAGGGTAGCGAGCACTCGCGCCAATCCACGCCGACCCGCCGAGGCCCGCGCGTCTTTCAGCGCGCCAAGGGCATCGGTGCCGGGCATCAGGTCGATCTCCACCGCCTCGCCTTCGCGCCAATAGGACGACGCCTGAAGCACCGCCGGGCCCGAGAGGCCGCGATGCGTGAAGAGGAGGGCTTCGTCGAACCGGGGTCCTCGGGGCGCGGTGATACCAGAGGGCAGGGCAACGCCTGCGAGCGGGGCAAAGCGGCCCTCGGGGAAAGTAAACGGTACGAGGGCGGGGCGCAGCGGCGTCACCGGCATGTCGAATTGTTGCGCGAGGTCATAGGCAAAGCCGCTCGCGCCCATCTTGGGGATCGACTTGCCACCCGTCGCCACGACCAGCGCGCGCGTGTTGAGAGTTTGGCGTCCACCATCCGTCTCCAGCGTGACGCGGAATCCGTCGGACGTGTCATCGACCGAGATCACCGAGGTGCGCAGCCGCAGCTCGGCCCCCGCCTGCGCGACAAGGCCGGTCAGCATCGCGACGATCTGTTTGGCACTCTCGTCGCAGAACAATTGGCCGAGCGTCTTTTCGTGCCAGGCGATGCCGTGCTCGGACACCAGCGAGACGAAATCCCACGGCGTGTAGCGCGCGAGGGCGGATTTGGCGAAATGCGGGTTGTCTGAAAGGAAGTTCGACGCCTCGCACCCGGTGTTGGTGAAATTGCAGCGCCCGCCGCCGGAAATGCGGATCTTCTCACCTGCTTTCCTGGCGTGATCCACCAGCAGGATGCGACCGCCGCAATGCGCCGCACACATCAGCCCCGCCGCGCCGGCGCCCAGTATGATCGTATCGTATCTCACGCCTCGCGCATGCCCGAATAGATCGGCGCAGGCAATCGCGAGAGTGGCGGTCATTGCTAGAAAATCACAGGTTGCGCGCCCTATTGCATTCCGACTGGCCAGAGACCGCGATTTTGGCTAAACTGTGCCATCAGACCCCGAAAAACGGGGCGGACCAGAGGCAGAAGGCAGCAGTCTCATGACTGAAATGGTTTATGGCGCGCTCCCCGTCGCGGACGGAGAGCCGATCCTTCCCAAATGGTGGAGGACCATCGACCGATGGTCGCTGACCACCGTGATCATCCTGTTTTGCATAGGGCTTTTGCTTGGGCTTGCCGCTTCTCCGCCGCTGGCGGAACGCAATGGCTATGCGCCCTTTCACTATGTCAGCCGTCAGGCGGTGTTCGGCAGCCTCGCGATGATCGCTATGATCGTGACCTCGATCATGTCGCCGCAGATGGTGCGGCGGCTTTCGGTTCTCGGTTTTCTTGTGGCTCTGGTGGCGGTCTGCCTCCTGCCGGTCTTCGGAACTGACTTCGGCAAGGGGGCGACGCGGTGGTATTCGCTGGGCTTTGCGTCCTTGCAGCCGTCTGAGTTCCTCAAGCCGGTGTTCATCGTCGTCACCGCCTGGATGCTGGCGGCGGCGCAGGATCTGAACGGGCCGCCGGGGCGGCTGTGGTCCTTCCTGCTGATGACGCTGATCGTCGGCTTTCTGGCCATGCAGCCCGACTTTGGACAGGCGAGCCTCGTGCTGTTCGGCTGGGGCGTTATGTACTTCATCGCCGGCGCGCCGTTGACCCTGTTGATGGGCATGGCGGGGGGCGTCGTGGTGCTGGGCGTATTTGCCTACAACAGTTCCGAGCATTTCGCCCGCAGGATCGACGGCTTCCTGACTTCCGAAGTCGACCCGACCACCCAGATCGGCTACGCCACCAATGCGATCCGCGAAGGCGGGCTGTTCGGCGTCGGTGTCGGGCAGGGCGAGGTCAAGATGTCGCTGCCGGACGCCCATACCGATTTCATCATCGCCGTGGCGGCTGAGGAATACGGGCTGGCCCTCGTTGCGGTGATCATTCTGCTCTACGCGAGCCTCGTGCTGCGTTCGTTCGTGCGGCTGACGCGGGAACGCGATCCCTTTGTTCGCCTGGCAGGCGTTGGCCTCGCGGCGACCGTAGGCGTGCAGGCGATGATCAACCTTGGGGTCGCGGTACGTCTGTTGCCGGCCAAGGGGATGACCTTGCCGTTTATCTCCTACGGGGGCTCGTCGGTGATCGCCTCGGGCATTGCCGTGGGCATGCTGCTGGCGCTGACCCGCACCCGCCCGCAGGGAGAGATCAACGATCTGCTGGCCGGGAGGGGGCGATGAACCTGAGCGCGCCGCTTCTGGTGATCGCCGCCGGCGGGACCGGGGGGCATATGTTTCCCGCCCAGGCGTTGGCCGAGACGATGCTGGCGCGCGGTTGGCGAGTGAAGCTTGCCACCGACGCGCGCGGCGCGCGCTACACCGCGGGCTTTCCGCCGGGGGTGGAGATCGAGGTGATGTCTTCGGCCACCTTTGCCCGGGGCGGGCTGCTGGCCAAGGCGCTGGTTCCGCTTCGTGTGTTAAGTGGTACCACGCAGGCTGTCTGGCGGATGTTGCGCGACCGGCCCGCCGCGGTCGTCGGCTTTGGCGGTTATCCGGCGATCCCCGCCATGACCGCCGCGACGATCCTGCGCAAGCCGCGCATGATCCACGAACAGAACGGCGTGCTTGGCCGCGTGAACCAATTGTTCGCCAAGCGGGTCAACGCCATCGCCTGCGGCACCTGGCCGACCAAGATGCCCGAGGGCGTCACCGGCCAACACACGGGCAATCCCGTCCGCAGCACCATTCACGACCGTGCCGGCGCGGGCTACATCGCGCCCGGCGATTATCCGATGTCGGTCCTTGTGATGGGCGGCTCGCAGGGCGCGCGCATCCTGTCTGATGTCGTTCCCCCCGCGATTGCGGCCCTTCCGTCCGAATTGCTGCGCCACATCCGCGTCAGCCATCAGGCGCGCGAAGAGGATCAGGTCCGCGTTGCCGCCTTTTATGCCGAGAACGGGATCGACGCGGATGTCGAGCCCTTCTTCCACGACGTGCCAAAGCGGATGACCGAGGCCCAACTGGTGATTACCCGTGCCGGCGCCTCGACCATCGCGGACCTGACGGTGATTGGGCGTCCTTCGATCCTGGTGCCGCTGGCGGCCGCCATTCGGGATGAACAGACCGCCAATGCGCGCGGACTGGTACAGGCCGACGCGGCGATACTGGTGCCGGAAAGCCAGCTTCATGTGCAAAGTTTGGCCGATCAGATCCATTCTATCTTGTCCAACCCCCAGGCGGCAGAGCACATGGCCCGCGCGGCCTTGTCTGTCGGTCGCCCCGACGCGGCCGATGATCTGGCCGCGATGGTGGAAAAACTGGCTGCCCGTGACACGGCGAGCGTCGAGACAAAGGAATAACAGGTGAACGCAGCGACCAAACTGCCCGGCGACGTCGGGCCGATCCATTTTGTCGGCATCGGCGGAATAGGCATGTCCGGCATCGCGGAAGTGCTGCTCAATCACGGCTATGTGGTGCAGGGGTCTGACCTGAAACGCTCCGATATCACGGACCGGCTGGAAAAGCTGGGCGCGCTGGTCTTTGAAGGGCAGAAGGCCGAGAACCTCAGCGATGCCGAGGTAGTCGTGATCTCCACCGCGATCAAACCGGGCAACAATGAGCTGGACGAAGCCCGGCGTCGTGGCTTGCCCGTGGTGCGCCGCGCCGAGATGCTGGCCGAGTTGATGCGCCTTAAATCCAACGTGGCCGTCGCCGGCACGCATGGCAAGACGACGACCACGACCATGGTGGCCACGCTGCTGGACGCCGGCAATTTCGATCCCACGGTCATCAACGGCGGGATTATCCATGCCTATGATTCCAACGCGCGCGTGGGGCTGGGCGAATGGATGGTGGTGGAGGCCGACGAATCCGACGGCACCTTCAACCGTTTGCCCGCGACCATCGGGATCGTCACCAATATCGACCCCGAGCATATGGACCACTGGGGCGATTTTGACCGTCTGCGTCAGGGGTTTCTGGATTTCGTCTCCAACATCCCCTTTTACGGGCTGGCGGTCTGCTGCACCGATCACGCAGAGGTTCAGGCGCTGGTCGGCAAGATCACCGACCGCCGCGTCACGACCTACGGGTTCAACACCCAGGCCGATATCCGTGCCGTGAACCTGACCTACAAGGCGGGGGTGGCACACTTTGACGTTCTCTTGCAGGTCGAAGGCGACCGGATCGACGGATGCACCCTGCCGATGCCGGGGGATCACAACGTTTCCAACGCCCTGTCCGCCATCGCCGTGGCGCGTCATCTGGGTATGACAAAGGACGAAATTCGCAGCGCTCTGGCCAGTTTTGGGGGCGTAAACCGGCGTTTTACCCGCGTCGGCGAAGTGAATGGCGTCACGATCATCGACGACTACGGCCATCACCCGGTCGAGATCGCCGCCGTGCTGCGCGCGGCGCGTCAGGCGACGGAAGGGCGCGTCATAGCCGTGCATCAGCCGCACAGGTATTCCCGCTTGCACACGCTGTTCGAGGATTTCTGCAAGTGCTTTAACGATGCGGATGTCGTGGCAATCGGTGACGTCTATTCGGCGGGCGAGGATCCGATCCCTGGTGCGTCGCGCGACGATCTTGTCGCCGGTCTGATCAGCCATGGGCACCGACACGCGCGGGCCGTCTCGTCGGAGGATGAGCTTGAGGCGATGGTGCGCGAACAGGCCCAGCCCGGCGACATGGTTGTCTGCCTTGGGGCGGGGACCATATCGGCCTGGGCAAACAATTTGCCGAAGCGCTTGGAATCCTAAGTATGGAATGCTGCCGAGAGGCACTTGTTACTTTGAACTGCATCCGTGATTAACGGAACCGCATTGCCCATCGTGAACCTACCTTTAGGCTTGACGCTCAGACCGGATATCATCGGATGTAAAAGTCGTGTGTCGACGCAGTACAGTTCCGGCTGATTGGCTGGACAAAGTTGAAAACGTTGTAGGCCACGTTTGATCCTGCCCGCAATTGATCGGACGGTCAGGCGGTCGCGGTTTGGGCCGCGATGTATTCGCGGAGGGAGCGCATCTTCCGCCCCGAGCACGGGTGGTTCCCGTTGTAGCCCTCGGACCACCCGGCAATCAATCCGAGGTCGTTAGTGGCATCGGACAGCGGTGTGATGTTCACGTAGTCCCGCTTGAACGTGTTCACGAGGGCCTCCGGTAATCCATTACCCTGCGGGCTCGTCACCGGCGGGTCGCAGGGAAGGGCAGCCCCCGTGAAGATGATAAACTTCAGCGATCGGCGCCGTTGCATGAAGTTTTAAAACGCCGGGGTCTTGCAGTGACCGCCAGCATGGAGGGCCTAACCTCACCCCCGAAATATCATCCAAGGAATGCGTATTGCGAAGAGCAATCTCAACTTGTGGGATAATTTCAAAATATGGTTAGGGCCCTAATTGCCTTGACGCCCGCATCTCGAGTATCCGTCTTGATCAAGAGGTTTTTGGCACCCAGACGCGGTCTGCTTTGACCAAGGCGTTTGCGGTTTCGATGAGCTTGCGCATGAT
>PAPR01000055.1 GCA_002709085.1 Pseudooceanicola sp.
CGGCCCGCCCCCGGCCAACCAATCCTATATCGTCATCGAAAAGGTGATGGAGGCGGTCAAGGCGTCGGGCGCGCAGGCCGTGCATCCAGGCTACGGCTTCCTGTCGGAGAACTCCAAATTCGCAGAGGCACTGGACGCCGCCGGTGTCGCCTTTGTCGGCCCACCCGTCGGCGCGATCGAGAAGATGGGCGACAAGATCACCTCCAAGAAGATCGCGCAGGAGGCTGGCGTCAGCACGGTGCCCGGCTACATGGGCCTGATTGAGGACGCGGATGACGCGGTCAAGATCTCCAACGAAGTCGGCTATCCGGTCATGATCAAGGCCTCCGCAGGCGGCGGCGGCAAGGGCATGCGTATCGCCTGGAACGATCAAGAGGCGCGCGAGGGCTTCCAGTCGTCCAAGAACGAGGCCGCGAACAGCTTCGGCGACGACCGTATCTTTATCGAGAAATTCGTCACGCAGCCCCGTCACATCGAGATTCAGGTCCTTTGCGACAGCCATGGCAATGGCATCTATCTGGGTGAGCGTGAGTGTTCGATCCAGCGTCGCAACCAGAAGGTGGTTGAAGAAGCGCCGAGCCCCTTCCTCGACGAAGCGACCCGCAAGGCCATGGGCGAACAGGCCGTCGCGCTGGCCAAGGCGGTTGGCTATGCCAGCGCCGGGACCGTGGAATTCATCGTCGATGGGGACAAGAACTTTTACTTCCTCGAAATGAACACGCGCCTTCAGGTCGAGCACCCGGTGACCGAGCTGATAACCGGTGTCGACCTCGTTGAGCAGATGATCCGCGTCGCCAACGGCGAAAAGCTGACGATGACGCAGGACGATGTAAAGCTGACCGGTTGGGCCATCGAAAACCGGCTTTATGCAGAGGACCCCTATCGCGGCTTCCTGCCCTCCATCGGGCGACTGACCCGCTACCGGCCGCCGGCCGAGGTCGCCGCCGGCCCTCTGTTGGTGAATGACAAATGGCAAGGCGATGCGGCGGCTGGCGAGACGGCCGTGCGCAATGATACCGGCGTCTTTGAGGGCGGCGAAATCTCGATGTATTACGACCCGATGATCGCCAAGCTCTGCACCTGGGCACCGACTCGGGGTGAGGCGATCGAGGCGATGCGCGTCGCGCTCGACAGTTTCGAGGTCGAGGGCATCGGGCATAACCTGCCGTTTCTCGCCGCCGTCATGGACCATCCCAAGTTCGTCAGCGGAGAGATGACGACCGCCTTTATCGCGGAGGAATACCCCGAGGGGTTCGAGGGCGTGACCCTGCCGAAGGATGACCTCAAGCGGATCGCAGCCGCCACTGCGGCGATGAACCGGATCGCGGAAATTCGGCGCACCCGTGTCTCGGGACGCATGGACAATCACGAACGCCACGTCGGTGACGATTGGGTGGTGACGATGCAAGGCGAGGATTTCAACGTTACAATTGACGCGGATCCCAAAGGGGCTTCGGTCACCTTCGACGACGGCTCCCAACTGCGGGTGGAGGGCGACTGGCGTCCCGGCGATCAACTGGCGACCATGACCGTTGATGGCGCGCCGCTGGTCTTGAAGGTCGGAAAAATCTCGGGCGGGTTCCGCATCCGTGCGCGCGGCGCGGACCTGAAGGTCCATGTCCGATCCCCCCGTCACGCCGAACTGGCGCGCCTGATGCCGGAAAAACTGCCCCCCGACACCTCCAAGCTGCTGCTTTGCCCGATGCCCGGCCTCGTCGTCAAAGTGGACGTCGAGGAGGGGCAGGAGGTGCAGGAAGGTCAGGCGCTCTGTACGATCGAGGCGATGAAGATGGAAAACATCCTGCGTGCCGAAAAGAAGGGCGTTGTCACCAAGATCAATGCCGGGCAGGGCGACAGCCTTGCCGTCGATGAAGTCATCATGGAGTTCGAATGATCCGATGATTTTGCCACAGGACATGCAACCGGTTCGTCCCCTGTCCGTCATCGGATGGGCGGGCGCGGTGCCGTGTCCTGTGGCTCATGCGGGCCTCGCGCCATTGAGGGCAGCAAGGCCGGAACGTCAGGGCCCGCCGCGCTGGCCCTGGTCGCGCAGCTCCTGCTGGCGAAGCGGCGTTTTGTCGATGGCGCGTGAAATCTCGCGCACATCCCAGGGCAGGGGCTTGCGCAGCTTGATCTGCCCGTCCTTGCCGATCAGCACCATCATGAAACCGCGCGGGCGAAAGGTCTCGCGCAGCGCGCTTTGCGACGCCGGGTCGGTATCGGTCACCACGACGACATCACGATATGCAAGGTCATCGGGGCGCGCGCGCAATGCCTCCATTTGGCGGCGAAAGTTTGGATCGACCGGACTATCGGAAAAGACCGCGATGACCCGCTTGACCCAGCGCAATTCGTCCAGCGACTCCGGCATGATGTCGAGAAAAACGCCATCCGTCGCCTCTGTCGCCGTGTCGCCTTCGGGCGGTGTGGCGGCAGCGTCATTCGCGACATCGGGCGCGGTGGCTCCCGAGCCGTCCGCCCCTGCGGCGGCCTGCGGATTGCCTGCTACGCCTGTCGTGCGCTGCACCTCCAAATCCGGCGCGGCGGCGCGCGCGCCATCCTGCGCCACCAGTGGGGCGGCGGTCGCCAGAACGATCAGGCAGGTCAATAGCTTGCGCATGGGGCGGTTATCCTTTGGCCGGACCGTTGCGGATGCATCCGATATAGGCATTGCAGGCGCATTCGTCATCCGCTTAGACCGGATTAGTCGATTTGGCATGGCGAAGAGCCACTGCCGAAACCCCAGAGATACACACGATAACTCACCCGTTCGCATGGGGATGTCCCCGTCGCCGGACCACTGAGAAAGAGGATACCCAGATGGCATCGAAAAAAGACGCATGGTCGGCACTCGCGGAGAAAGAGCTTCGCGGCAAGCCACTGTCGGACCTCAACTGGCAGACGCTGGAAGGGATCGAGGTCAGGCCGCTTTACACCGAGGAGGATGTCGAGGGGCTGGAACATATGGGCTCTATGCCCGGCTCCGCACCCTTTACCCGTGGCCCGCGCGCGACGATGTACGCAGGCCGGCCCTGGACGATCCGGCAATACGCGGGCTTTTCCACCGCCGAGGAATCCAACGCCTTTTACCGTCGCAACCTCGAAGCGGGCCAGCAGGGCGTTTCAGTCGCCTTTGATCTCGCGACGCACCGGGGTTATGACAGTGACCATCCGCGCGTCGTTGGGGATGTCGGCAAGGCGGGGGTCGCCATCGACAGCGTCGAGGACATGAAGATCCTCTTTGACGGCATTCCGCTCGACAAGGTTTCGGTGTCGATGACGATGAACGGCGCCGTGATCCCGGTGCTGGCCAGTTTCATCGTGACCGGCGAGGAGCAGGGCCACGATAAATCGGTTCTGTCCGGCACCATTCAGAACGATATCCTCAAGGAATTCATGGTGCGGAACACCTATATCTATCCGCCCCAGCCCTCTATGCGGATCATCTCCGACATTATCGAGTACACCTCGAACGAGATGCCGAAATTCAACTCGATCTCGATTTCCGGCTATCATATGCAGGAAGCCGGCGCGAACCTCGTGCAGGAGTTGGCCTATACACTGGCCGACGGACGGGAATATGTTCGCGCCGCCATCGACGCCGGGATGGATGTCGACAAGTTCGCCGGACGGCTGTCGTTCTTTTTTGCCATTGGGATGAATTTCTTCATGGAGATTGCCAAGCTGCGCGCCGCGCGGACGCTCTGGCATCGCGTAATGACGGAATTCGGGGCCGAAAAGGAAGGCTCCAAGATGTTGCGCACCCATTGCCAGACCTCGGGGGTCTCCTTGCAGGAGCAGGACCCCTATAACAACGTCATCCGCACCGCCTATGAGGCGATGAGCGCGGTTCTGGGCGGCACGCAATCGCTGCACACCAACGCGCTGGACGAGGCCATCGCCCTGCCGACCGATTTCTCGGCGCGGATCGCGCGTAACACGCAGCTGGTCCTGCAAGAGGAAACCGGCGTCACCAAGGTCGTCGATCCCCTCGCCGGGTCCTATTACATCGAAAGCCTGACCGACGAGTTGATCCAGAACGCCTGGACCCTGATGGAAGAGGTGCGCGAGATGGGCGGCATGACCAAGGCCGTCGCCTCCGGCATGCCCAAGCTGCGCATCGAAGAATCCGCCGCACGGCGTCAGGCCATGATCGACCGGGGCGAAGAGGTCATCGTTGGTGTCAATCGATACCGCAAGGATAAGGAAGACCCGATCGACATTCTCGATGTCGACAACGTCGCGGTGCGCAAGTCGCAGGTCGCGCGCCTTGAACGTATCCGCGCGGAGCGCGACGAGGACGCCTGCACCGCCGCGCTGGAGGAATTGACCCGCCGCGCCAAGGAAGGCGGCAATCTGCTGGAAGGGGCGGTCGAAGCCGCCCGGGCACGCGCCACCGTGGGGGAGATCAGCATGGCGATGGAAAAGGAATTCGGCCGCCACCGGGCCGAGGTCAAGACCCTCGCCGGGGTCTACGGGGCCGCCTATGAGGGCGACGAAGGGTTCGCCGCCATTCAGAAAGACATCGAGGCCTTTGCCGAAGAGGAGGGCCGTCGCCCCCGTCTGCTGGTGGTCAAGATGGGTCAGGACGGCCATGATCGCGGCGCCAAGGTCATCGCGACCGCCTTTGCCGACATCGGGTTCGACGTCGACGTCGGCCCGCTGTTCCAGACCCCCGAAGAAGCCGCGCAGGACGCTGTCGACAACGATGTGCACGTCGTCGGCATCTCGTCGCAGGCGGCGGGACACAAGACCCTTGCCCCGCAGCTGATCGAGGCGCTGAAGGCGAACGACGCCGGCGACATCATCGTGATTTGCGGCGGCGTCATCCCGCAACAGGACTACGATTTCCTCAAGAAGGTCGGGGTCAAAGCGATCTTCGGGCCGGGCACGAATATTCCGGTCGCGGCCAAGGACATCCTGCAATTGATCCGCGACACACGCGCGACCTGATGCGTGGCCGACCTGATACGGGCCCAGACAGAGCGGCAAGTGCGGCGTCCCTTCCGAGGCGACGCCGCGCTCGGATCGGCTCGGCCTCTGATTGATCCTCGGGCGACGGGCGGGCGGAAATGGGGCGCTGTCCCGTCTCGGGCCAGAGGTGCCAACCACCCCCTGCATACCTGCCAGCAAGAAAAGGGCGCAGTGTCTGAGCCCGGTCGGGCGGGCAAGGGATAATGCGTGAAGTCGACTTAAGACCAGCACGCGAGGGCGACTATGCTGCCATCCTCGCGTTCTGGATGCCGATGGTGCGCGACACCGCCGTCACCTTCTCTTTGCAGGAGAAGGACATCGCGGGCTTCACGGATTACGTCGACGCGCGGCGGCAGCGGGGACGCGAGGTGATCGTGGCGGACCATGCCGGAAAGATCTTCAGTTTCGCCACCTATGACCAGTTTCGCCCCGGCGATGGCTACGCCTGCACGATGGAACACACGGTGATCCTCGCACCCCAAGCGCATGGTCAGGGGCTGGGTCGTCGTTTGCTGCGTGCCGTCGAGGCGCATGCCCATAGGGGTGGGGCGCATGTCATGATCGCATGCGTCAGGGGCGAAAACGGCGCTGCGCTCGCGTTCCACTCAGCCATGGGCTACCGCGAAGTCGGACGCCTGCCCGATGCGGGGCAAAAGTTCGATCGCTGGCTCGACCTTGTGCTCTTGCAGAAAATCCTCTGACATTCTCGCTGCACCGCGCTAAAATACCCCCATGTCGATCTGGACCCGCATATCCGAAGCTATCGCCGCGCTCGCACGAGGTGACTCTCTCGCAACCGTATTTGACGGGTTGCGCACGCCACCCGAGCGATCGGTGGCCTTTACCATCGCCGTCATCGCCCTCGGCGCGAAGATGGCCAAGGCGGACGGGCAGGTGACGCGCGACGAGGTCACCGCCTTTCGCGAGGTGTTTCGCATTGCTGACCGCGACGAGGCCGAGGCCGCCAAGGTCTTTGACCTCGCCCGTCAGGATGTAGCGGGATATGATCTATACGCGCGACGGATCGCGAAGATGTTCGGTGAGCGTAGCGATACCCTCTGCGACCTGATGGAGGGGCTGTTCCACATCGCCATGGCCGATGGTGGCTATCACCCGGCGGAGGACGAATTCCTGTTGGACGTCGCAAAAATCTTTGGCATCGACGAGGCGCGGTTTCGCAATCTGCGCGCTCGGTTTGTGCCGGACGCGACCGCCGACCCCTATGCCATCCTCGGTATCGACCCCGGTGCCAATTACGAAGAGGCGCGCAGCGCGTGGAAGGCAGCGGTGCGCGAATGTCACCCCGACCGGCTCGCCGCGCGTGGCCTGCCCGAAGAGGCCATCGGCATGGCCGAAAAACGGCTCGTCTCGCTCAACCGCGCGTGGGAGGAGATCACGGCCAGTCGTCGCCACGCGGGGGCGTCGGCGGTCTGAGCCCCACATGCGCCTCGCGAGCTACAATGTCGAATGGTTCGATGCTCTCTTCACCGACGACGGGGACCTTGCGGCCACCGAGGCATGGTCGCGACGCCGGGACACCACGCGGCGCCAGCAAATAGCGGCGCTGGGCCGGGTTTTTCGCGCGATCGACGCGGATTCGGTCATGGTGATCGAGGCACCGGACCACAGCGCTCGGCGCTCTAGTATCCGCGCCTTGGAGACCTTTGCGCGCGCGTTCGATCTGCGCACCAACCGCGCGGTGATCGGCTTTCCCAACCAGACGCAGCAGGAGATTGCCCTTCTCTACGATCCGGCGACGATGGAGCTCACGCACGACCCGCAGGGCATGACCGGCACCCCGGATGCACCGCGGTTCGACGGTGTCTTCCACATCGATCTGGATGTTGACGCTGCCGCGGATGAAGTGGTTTTTTCCAAACCGCCGATGGAGCTGTCGGTCCGCACCGCGCGCGGGACCGCCTTGCGCATGCTCGGCGTGCATCTGAAATCCAAGGCGCCACATGGCGCAGAGACGCGGGACGACGTGATGCGCCTGTCCATCGCGAACCGCCGCAAGCAATTGGCGCAGGCGATCTGGCTGCGCCGCCGGATCGACGCGCATCTGGCACGCGGCGAAAGCCTGATCTTGATGGGCGATCTGAACGACGGTCCCGGTCTCGATGAATACGAAGATTTGTTCGGCCGCTCCTCGGTCGAGATCGTGATGGGCGAGGCGCCGCTGGCGCTGCATGATCCGCATGCGCGTCAGGCTCTGCTCAGGAAACTGTCCGCCGCTCCGACCTCCGCGCGGTTTTTCATTCAGCCCGAGCAGCGCTATCTGCAAGCCTTGCTTGATTATATCATGCTGTCCCCCGACCTGATGGAGCACGCACCACGGTGGCGAATATGGCACCCTTTTGACGACCCCGAATGTTGGTCCAATCCAGACTTGCGCGCTGCCTTGATCGCAGCCTCCGATCACTTTCCCGTGGTGCTGGATATTGATATATAGGCCCTTGATCTCGCTGCTACGGCCCTACATCATCCATATGAAACAGATTGCGCTGATCCTCGCTCTTGCCTTCCCGCTGCCCCTTGCCGCGCAGGAGACGACAGGAGAGGACGGTCCGTCGCTGATGGAGCGGGGGGCGAAACTGTTTTTCCGCGGTCTGATGGATGAAATGGACCCCGCATTGCAGGGCCTACAGGATCTGATCGAGGAAGCCGGCCCCGCCATGCAGAGTTTCCTGCGAGAAATGGGGCCTGCTCTGGTGGACCTTTTCGATCAGGTCGAGGATTTCGCGAACTATCATCCGCCCGAGATGCTGCCGAACGGCGATATCATTATGCGGCGCAGATCCCCGCTCGAAGACGCGCCGGCGACGGGCGAAGACGGCGAAATCGACCTCTGAGCGCGCGCACTCAGACGACCTTTTTGACATCCAGCTGTGCGTTGAGAGAGGCGGCCAGGGACTTCAGTCGCGCCATCGCGACTTCGCCCAGCAACGGCCAGGCGGCGGAGGTCAGGCGCAACTCCAGCACCTTCTTCTTGGGGTACCAGCGGAATTCGCCGGGAATCGATTCCTTCTCCAGCCAGAACATCGCCCCGAAACGCATCGCTTTGCCGACAACCTCGGCAAGGGTCACTTCCTCGGGCGTGAGATACTGATAGAGGTCTTCAAACGATGTCCCCTGCCGCTTGTTGCGGTAGCGGTGCAACAGGGCAAGTCCCAGCAAGACCCGTTCCGCATGTTTCAAGCCGCCGAGGTTCGCTCGGGTGGCATTGTCGAAACAAACTTCTGCGCGGTAGTCGGGATGCGCTCGCCATGTCACGTCGTGCAAGAGGCAGGCGGCCTTGATGATGCGCTTTTTCTCAGGGCGGGCGGATTTGAATATCGGCAGGATGAAGTTGTAGAGGATGCGGCCGAAGCCTGGCAGCCGGGCGTCCTTGGCCTCGGCAAAGCGGCAAGCCTCGATCAGCGGGTCCCGGTCGCGCAGGGCCTGCGGCATCTGCTGGTAGAGCATGCCTTCGCGGATCCCATAGCTCGACACCGCGATATCATGCGGTCGGAACACGCGCACGATTTCGGAAAGCACCTCGGAGGCAAAGGGCACCAGTTCCATCCGTGCATTGGAGATGGAGCAGCGGTTCCGCAACTCGTTCAGATCGGATGTCCGAATGTACTCGGCGGTCGCGCGGATCGCCTTGGTGGACATGCGGTACTCGTGCAGGACATGCAGCGGATAGTTCTGACGGTCCATGTCGATCCGTGCGATCGCGCGCCAGGAGCCCCCCACCAGGAAAAGGCGGTCGCGCTGCGATCCCATCTCGTTGGCCAGCTTTTCCACCTCGGCCTTGATAAAGGCCCGACGTCCTTTGCGCCCCCCGCCGATCTCGCGCAGCTTCAACGGCCCCAGCGCCGAGGTCTGGCGACGCCCGACCTGTCCGCCCTTGATTTCGGCCAGCTCCATAGACGACCCACCGATATCGCACACCAGCCCGTAGCTCCCGGGCCAGCCGAGCATAACGCCCTGCGCGGAGAGGCGCGCCTCTTCCTCGCCAGAGATGACGCGGATCGTCAACCCGGTCTCCTGCGCCACCTGCGAGACGAAATCGCCGCCATCCGAGGCGTCCCGCACCGCCGCCGTCGCCACCGCCGTCAAGGGTGCGGCGTCCATTCCCTGTGCGAGAATCTGAAACCGGTGGATCGCGGCCAGCGCGCGCTTGCGCCCCTCGGGGTTCAGATGGCCGGTCTCGGAGAGGCCAGCCCCAAGGGCGCACATGATCTTTTCGTTGTAGAAATATGCGGGACTGCGCGCGGCGCCGTCAAACACCACCAGACGGACCGAGTTCGATCCGACATCGACCACGCCCACCCGGCTAAGGTGACGCACTGACGGGTCAGAGAATAGCGGTCGCTCGAACGGTCCCCATTCCGGGTCGTGCTCTGTCGAGGGGTCAGATCTCGTGTTCATCAGCCTCGGCCTGCCGTCTGTCGTCGTGCTTTCATTGCAGCGTGGTGGCGGCCCGTCAACCTTCGGTGAACTTTTCGTGCCACTTCGCTCGGGCGGGGTCCGCGCCGCTTCAAAGTCGAATGCCCGAGGACCGACCCATCTGAGGGCTGAAAACCATCGCCGCGCGCTTCATCTCGTCAGAAATACTTCCGCCGGAGGCCGCCGGACGCGGCCAGCCCTCACTCCGCATCGTGAGTCAAAACCGGCACATCGCCGGCGCCGGCGGAGCCGCGCCCGGAAAGCGAGGGGTTCTCCATGAAGAACCGGTGGCAGTTGAACGCGAATTCGCCGGGCGCCACCTCGGCGCGCGTGAAATGGCCCTCTGGCTGCATCACCCAGCTCTGCGCCTGATCGGCCAGGTTCGCCGCCATGATCTGGCTGACGATCTGGGCACGCACCGTGGCGTTGGTGATCTCCACCAGCGTTTCGACCCGCCGGTTAAGATTGCGGCCCATCCAGTCGGCGGATGAGATAAAGACGCGCGATTTCTTGGACGGCAGCCCGTGACCGTTGCCGAAACAAACGATGCGACTGTGTTCGAGGTATCGCCCGACGATGGACTTGATCCGGATGTTGTCCGACAGGCCAGCGACTGCGGGACGCAGACCGCAAATGCCCCGGATGACCAGATCGATACGCACCCCGGCCTGCGAGGCGCGATAGAGGCCGTCGATGATGTCGGGATCAATCAGCGAATTCATCTTGGCCCAGATCTGTGCGGGACGCCCGGCGCGGGCGTGCTCCGCCTCGGCCTCGAACTGGTCCAGCAGGAAATCCTTTAACCAGTGGGGCGAAATCTTAAGGTTCTCAAGACTGTCGGGCTGCGCATATCCCGAGAGGTAATTGAACACCTTTGTCGCGTCTCGTCCGAGTGCGGCGTCGCAGGTAAAAAAGCTGAGATCCGTATAAATCCGCGCTGTGATCGGATGGTAGTTTCCCGTGCCGTAATGCGTGTAGGTGACCAATTGGTCACCTTCGCGACGCACAACCGTGGAAATCTTGGCATGGGTCTTCCAATCGACAAAGCCGTAGACCACATGCGCGCCTGACCGCTCCAGTCGGCGCGACTGGCGGATGTTCGCGGCCTCGTCGAAGCGGGCCTTCAACTCCACCAGCGCGGTGACGGATTTGCCTTCTTCGGCAGCGTCACACAGCGCTTCGACGATGGGGGAGTTCTTGGACGTGCGGTAAAGCGTCTGCTTGATCGCGACCACGTCCGGATCCTGCGCCGCCTGCTGAAGGAAGCGCACCACCATGTCGAAGGTCTCGTAGGGGTGATGCAGCAGCATGTCCTTCTGCCGGATCGCAGCGAACATGTCGTTATCGTGGTCCTGCACCCGCTCGGGCACCCGTGGCGAAAAGGCGGGCCACAGCAGGTCGGGGCGCGAATCCAGCACCAGCTCCTTGAC
This sequence comes from Pseudooceanicola sp., assembly GCA_002709085.1. Lineage (GTDB taxonomy): Bacteria > Pseudomonadota > Alphaproteobacteria > Rhodobacterales > Rhodobacteraceae > Pseudooceanicola. The sequence continues at coordinate 10,839 of PAPR01000055.1, forward strand.
GTCGGACATGCCGATCAACCCGTCGACCTCGATCACCTCTTCGGGCTTGACGTCCAACTCGTGCATGATGATTGATCTCAGAGATTGCGGGGCATCTGCCGAAATCTTCATGCGCACGACCTCGCCCCGGCGACGCCGTTTCAGGGCGGTCTCGAATTCGCGGACCAGATCTTCGGCCTCCTCCTCCACCTCCAGATCGCTGTCGCGCAGCACGCGAAAGGTGCAGGAGCCGGTGGTGCGATAGCCAGGAAACAACTGGTGAATGTTGAGAAGCAACAGCTCCTCGAGCGGCAGGAAGCGGTTGGTCCCGTCCTCCGACGGCAGGGCAATAAACCGGTCGATCTGCTGCGGGATCGGCAGCAAAGCGCGCAACACGCGCCTGTCGCGCCGCCGCTCCAGCATCAGCGCAAAGGAAAATCCCATGTTCGGAATGAACGGAAAGGGATGCGCCGGGTCCACGGCGAGAGGGGAGAGCACCGGAAAGACCTTGTAAAGAAACACATCCGCCAGAAACTCCTGATCGCGGTCCGTCAGTTCGTCTTGTTTGAGGACAAAGATTCCCGCCTCGCGCATCTGATTCTGGAGGTCGGAGAGCGTGTCCTGCTGACGCGCCATCAGGCGGCGCGCCTCTTCGTCGATCAGCACGAGTTGTTCGGCCGGGCTTAACCCGTCGGCGGCGGGCGCGGTGCGCCCCTCGCGGGTCAATTCGCGCAGACCGGCAACCCGCACGGTGTAAAATTCGTCCAGGTTGGCCGAACTGATCGACAAAAAGCGCAGACGCTCCAGCAGCGGGACGCGCGGATTCTCGGCCTCCTCCAGCACACGCCAGTTAAAGCTTAGCCAGCTCAGCTCACGATTAACAAAACGTCCGGGGCCGGCGAGGTCCACGTCAGGCAGTTCGCGCGCGGGCGGAACCTCGGTATGAAGAAAGTCGGCACTGATCATGATCTGCTTTGAGATGCCTTTTGTTTCCGGTCGTTTACACCGGTACGTATGACAGCATTATGACGTCTCGGTCGGAAACTTGTCCAGCACCTCACCCGCCAGTCGGACGGTGATCGTGCGGCGTTCCGCAAGCGATGCGCGATCCAGCGCCGCTACGATCCGGCCCGCAGCGTCGAAGGACCGGTCCATCCGTTTAATGAGGTATTCTATTACCGTCGACGCGACCTGCAACTGACGTTCGGCAAAGAGCTTGACCAGCAGCGCGCTCAGCAGAACATCGTCGGGGGCCTTGAGCACGGCGGATTGCGCGCCCTGCACGCGGCTCCGCAGGTCGGGAAGGCGCAGTGGCCATGTGGCGACAGAGCGTTTGCCCGTCAACAGCAGCGGTTGCGCATTCGCGTGTATGAGGTTGTGCAGATGAAATAGCGCTTCTTCTGTGGCGGGCGGTAGTGCTGCATCGACATCGTCGAGAGCCAGTGGCGCGGCGGCGAGCGCTGGCACGTCCTCTGACGTCAAATCATGCGCGTCCAGTACCCGTGCGCCGACCTCGGCCGCCCAGATATGCGCAAGGTGGGTTTTGCCTGACCCGGATGGTCCGGTCAGCACCAGTTTGCCCCGCGGCCAATCGCGCCAGCTATCCAGCATCGCCAGCGCCACGGCGTTCGAGGGGGCGACGACGAAATCATCGCGGCTCAGCCCCGGCAACCGTGGATGGTCCATGGGCAGCGGTTCGCTCATTTCTCAGGGCTCGTCGATGCGGTCGAAATCCCGCCCGCGATAGAGCAGACTGTCCTTGTACCGCGAGGTGACAAAGCGCATCAGAACGCCGATTGCCGCTGCGACCGGCACCGCGACCAGCATCCCGACAAAGCCAAAGAGCGAGCCGAAGACCGACAGCGCAAAGATCAGCCAGACCGGGTGCAATCCGACCGAAGACCCGACGAGCTTGGGTGTCAGCACGTTGCCTTCGATCACCTGACCCAGCACAAAGATGCCTGCGACCAAGCCAATCGTCACCCATTCTCCCCAGAACTGGAACAGCGCCAGACCGATGGCGAGCGCGCCGCCAACCACGGCCCCGACATATGGGATAAAGGTGATCAACCCGGCGAAGGCCCCGACGACGAGGCCGAACTGCAACCCGACCAGCATCAAGGCGACGGCGTAATAGGTGCCGAGAATCAGGCTAACCGTCCCCATGCCCCGGATGAAGGAGGCGAGCGTCTGGTCGATCTCGCGCGCAAGCTGGCGGATGGTGGGGGCATGTTCGCGTGGCAAAAGGCTGTCGACTTCTGCCACCATGCGATCCCAGTCGTAAAGCAGGTAGAACGCGACCACGGGGACGATTACGAACAGCATCACCACGTTCAGGATCGAACCGACCGACGCCAACGCGGTTTGCAACAACTGGCCGCCACGCGACTGGATGGTTTCGCCAAGGCCGGTCAAGGACTGGCGCAGGGTCGATCCCTCATCCAGCAGATCGGGGAAGCGCGACATCAAGAAGGTCTGGAACCGCTGGAAGATCTTGGGCGCGACGTCGAACAGCGCGACCGTCTGGTTGATCAATGTAGGAATGACCAGCAGCGCCAGCAATACAAAGATCAGGATCGCGACCAGCGTGATAATGGCGGTCGCGACGGCGCGGCTTGTCCCCGCGGCCTCTAGCCGGTCGGCGATCGGGTCGAGAAAATAGGCCACCGCGCCGCCCAGGAGAAACGGCAGGATCACATCGCCCAGCCACCACAGCGCGAGCATGAAGATCAAGGTCGCACCGCCCCAATATTTGAATTGTTCCCGTACCGGAAGCGCCATGATCCGCCCTGTTCTCGATCGCGTTGCAGGCCCTTGGGCGGGCCCGTTATGACAGGCTATACTCTTGCCTCAAGCCTGCCTGATTGGCAAGGTCGTGGCCCGATCGCGCCACCTTGCGGACCTGAACGCCGAGCCAAGCGTTGGTCGGCACTGACCCTGGGCACTGCCCCGACCCGGAGACCCTCTTTCCCATGCTTGCCCTCTTCATCGGATTTGTTGCCGTCAGCCTACTGGGCACCCTGCATTGCTTTGGCCTGATGGCGATCCGCCAGGTGACGCCGCTGGCCGATGTGACCAGTCACACCGGGATTGTGCGGATTTTCATTTCGCTTTTGACACTGCATGTCGCCGAGATCCTGCTGTTTGCCGCACTTTATGCTGGGCTGCAGCATGTCCAGATGTTGGGCATGCTGGCCTCGGATATCCCGCGAACCTGGACCGACTATGTCTATTTCTCCGGCATCAATTTCGTGACCCTCGGCTACACCCAGATCGAAACCCAAGGCTCGATCCGCATGATCGCGATGATGCAATCGCTCGGTGGGTTCATGGTGCTGACCTGGTCCGCGACCTTTGTTTATTCCGTCTGGGGGCGCATCTGGTCCTCTGACGGCGATCAGGGCTGACGTTACAGGTTGTATGGCTTCCCGCCCTCTTTTAAACCGCTTGAAGCATCTTAAGAGAGGTCCCCATGCGACTGTCCCGCTATTTCCTACCCGTGCTCAAGGAAACCCCGGCCGACGCCCAGATCGTCAGCCACCGTTACATGCTGCGGGCCGGCATGATCCGTCAGGCTTCCGCCGGGATTTATTCCTGGCTGCCGCTTGGCTTCAAGGTTCTGCGCAAGATTGAACAGATCGTGCACGAAGAACAGCAGCGCGCCGGGCATATCCCCATGCTGATGCCGACGCTGCAATCCGCCGATCTCTGGCGTCAATCGGGCCGCTACGACGCCTATGGCCCCGAGATGCTGCGAATTTCCGACCGTCACGACCGCGAGATGCTCTACGGGCCGACCAACGAGGAGATGATTACCGATATCGTCGCCAGTTACGTCACCTCCTACAAGGCGCTGCCGCTGACGCTCTATCATATCCAGTGGAAGTTCCGCGATGAGGTCCGCCCCCGGTTTGGCGTGATGCGGGGCCGCGAGTTCCTGATGAAGGACGGCTACAACTTTGACCTCACCAAAGAGGACGCGCTGCACGCCTACAACCGTCACCTCGTCAGCTATCTGCGCACTTATGAGCGTATGGGGCTACAGGCGATTCCGATGCGAGCGGATTCCGGTCCGATCGGGGGCGATTACACGCATGAATTCCTCGTTCTCGCCGAGACGGGCGAATCCGAGGTCTTCTACGACAGCGAGATCACCGACCTGAAATTCGGCGACCGCGAGATCGACTTTGACGACAAGGCGCAGTGCCAGGCGGTGCTGGAGGAGTTCACCTCGCGCTACGCCCGCACCGACGAGACCCACGAAGAGGCGGTGTTCAACGAGGTCCCCGAGGCGCGTCGCCGGAGCGCGCGCGGCATCGAGGTCGGCCAGATTTTCTACTTCGGCACCGAATACTCCGAAAAGCTGGGGGCCTACGTTCAGGATTCCGCGGGCGCGAAGGTGCCGCTTCATATGGGGTCGCACGGAATCGGCGTGTCGCGTCTGCTGGGCGCGATCATCGAGGCGAGCCATGACGACAAGGGCATCATCTGGCCCGAGGGCGTGACCCCGTTCCACGTCGGGATCGTCAACCTCAAGCAGGGCGACGCAGAGGCGGACGGCGCTTGCGAGTCGCTCTATTCCGCCTTCACGGACCTTGGTCTTGAGCCGCTATATGACGACCGGGACGAGCGCGCCGGTAACAAGTTCGCCAATATGGACATGATCGGCCTCCCGTGGCGCATCACCGTCGGTCCGCGTGGTCTGAAAAATGGCGTGGTCGAGCTGACCTCGCGCCGCACCGGGGAAAGCGAAGAACTGCCGCCTGAAGAGGCGGTCAAGCGCGTGGCGGAGATTTACGCGGGGCTTTGACGGGAAGCGCAGAGGATTGAGGCGAGGGGTTGAGAGGGTCGGGCAGGGTGGGTGACACGCCCGTCCTCAGTCGAATTGTCGCGCCCTCCTTACCGGGCGAGGCGGTCCTCGACGACCCACGCGCGCCGCACCCAAGTCCACCGTCCAACCTCACCTTCCCCCGCTATCGGCCCGCCCCGATCTCCGATAAGGTAGCGCCAAAACCCAACAACGGAGCAGGGCCCTTGATCGCACGCATTCTGACCCTCGCCGGCGGTCTCGCCGGGGCCGCCAGCCTGTCGCAGTTCCCCGAGTTCACCCAGCAATACACGCAGCGGCTGGCCGGTGCGGTCGATGAGCTCTCCCGCGTGGTCGAGGATTTCGACGCCTCCGCCCGTGCCGAAGGGCTGACCCGTCCCGAGGCCCTCAGCGCCATGACCGGCACGCCCTTTGTCGAGCGGCGGCGCATCGACATGACCCGCACCCTGCAGCGTCACGCGGAATTGCGCGCCGATCTCGCCGCCTTGCGCGGGGCGGGGCCCTTCACACGCGCCTACCAGATGTCGCACCTTGATGATTCCGTGATCGCCAAGCGCGCGGTGGAGGATTTTCGTCCTGCCTTGCCTCTGACCTTCGAGGGGATAACCTTTGCCGGGGTCGGGCTGGTCCTCGGCGCGCTCGCCATGTCGCTGATCGCCAACCTTGTCGGCATGCTGCTCTGGCCGCTGCGGCGTCGCGCGACGACTTCCTGACGCCGGTACGCCGCGCCACGATTGACGCGCGCGGCGCGACGATACCCCGACGGGCACGGCGTCGCGCCCCCTTGACGCCAGCGCCGTCGCGCCGCACATCTTCCCGAACCCTGCAGGAGCCACCATGTCGGCCAATCCCCCGCCCTTTGCCCCGTTTGAATGGCAGATCGCCTGGCGCTACCTGCGTGCGCGCCGCGCCGAGGGCGGCGTTTCCGTCATGACGTGGATCAGCCTGATCGGGATCGCGCTAGCCGTCGCCGCGCTGATCATCACCCTGTCGGTCCGTGCCGGGTTCCGCGCGGAATTCGTCGACACGATCCTCGGGGCGAATGCCCACGTCACGATCTACAACGCCGGGGAACCGAACGACACCGGCCGGCTCGACCGCACGATCCCGGACTACACGGACATGGTCGCCCGCCTGGCCGCCGTGCCCGGCGTCACGCGCGCCGCGCCGCTCGTCAAAGGGCAGGTCATGGCCTCAGGCGTCGGGGCGACCACGGGGGTCGAGGTCTTCGGCATCGCGGCGGCGGATCTGGCGACGATCCCGCGGATCGCCCAGACCGACGCGTTTCAGGGCGACCTCAGCCGATTTGGCGAAGAGGGGGGCGAGGTGATCGCCATCGGGTCGGGCATTGCGCGCGGTCTCAACGTGACCATCGGCGACCGGATCAAGCTGATTTCACCGGATGGCGTAAAGACGCCCTTTGGCACCAGTCCGCGGGTCAAGACCTACGAAGTTATCTATATCTTTACCGCCGGGCGCTATGACATCGACCAGACCCGCGTCTACATGCCCTTCACCGAGGCGCAGAGCTATTTCAATCGCGACGGCGTGGCCGACGAGATCGAGATCATGGTGGAGTATCCCGAAACCGTCGACGATATGGCGATCCCCTTGTTGCGTGCCGCCGGGGAACGGGGGCTGATCTGGACGTGGCGCGATGCCTCCGGCAGTTTCCTGCGCGCGCTCGACATAGAAGATAACGTGATGTTCATCATCCTGTCGGTCCTCGTGCTGATCGCCTCGATGAACATCGTCTCGGGCCTCATCATGCTGGTCAAGAACAAGGGCCGGGACATCGGCATCCTGCGCACCATGGGCCTGACCGAAGCATCGGTGCTGCGGGTGTTCTTCCTCTGCGGCGCGTCCACGGGGCTGATCGGGACGCTGATCGGGCTGACGTTCGGATGCCTCTTCGCGATCTACATCGATCCGATCTTTGCGCTGGTGGACCGGCTGTCGGGGGGCAACGTCTGGGACCCTTCGGTGCGCGGAATCTACGCGCTGCCGGCGCTGTTGCAATGGAAGGACGTGCTGTCGGCGGTGGCGCTCTCGCTCGGCCTGTCCTTTGTGATCACCATCTTTCCCGCCCGCCGCGCGGCGCGGATGAACCCTGTCGAGGCGCTGCGTTATGAGTGATCCCATGCTCTCCCTCACCGGGATCGAAAAGGTCTACAACCGCGACACGCCGGGTCAGATCAACGTGCTGCGGGGCGTCACGCTGAACCTCATGCCGGGCGAGGCCGTCGCGCTGGTCGCGCCCTCGGGGGCCGGGAAATCGACGCTGCTGCACATCGCGGGCCTGCTGGATCAGCCCGACAGCGGCGAGGTCCGGATCGGCGGCGAAGCGATGCACCACCTCGGCGACCGCCGCCGCACCGCCGCGCGCCGCGCCGATGTCGGTTTTGTTTACCAGTTTCACCACCTGTTGCCGGAGTTCTCGGCCGAAGAGAACATCGTCCTGCCGCAACTCGCCAACGGCGTGCCCCGCGGCGAGGCGCGCGACCGTGCGCGCGCCCTGCTGGACACCGTCGGCGTCGCGTCGCGCGCGGACCACCGCCCCGCCGCGCTGTCGGGTGGAGAGCAGCAGCGCGTCGCCTTCTGCCGCGCGCTGGCCAACACCCCCCGGATCCTGCTGGCGGACGAACCGACGGGCAACCTCGACCCCGAAACCTCCGACCGGGTGTTCGCCGTGCTGATGGACCTCGTCCGCCAGACCGGCCTCGCCGCCCTGATCGCCACGCATAACATGGAGCTGGCGGCGCGCATGGACCGCGTCGTCAGGCTGGATGGTGGGGTGCTGGTGGAGGGGTGAGGGGGGCGGTGCGCTGAGATTTCGTTTTGAGCTGGATTGGTGGAATGTTAAAATGGAGTGAATCTATTAGTGTAAAAGGTGAATTTGTATGGTTGCGCTTGAGGTCGGCGGCTCTGAGTTGGGCCGCATCCACCTGAAAAACAATGAATTAAAGCTGGCTTGTCACTTCACGGGTTTCTTAGAAGGTATTTTGGCTAGCGGCTACTTAGAGCGCGGCGAGGTCGAACCCTTGATCGCGGAGTGCATAGAGTTCGTCCGTTATGTTAGCGATGGCGACGCCGATGACATTGTACAAGATTTCGAAATAAATCTCCTCAGCCATGACTTGATACAAGACACAGTCCTGTACCGATTGCGCGATATTGACCGCGCGTGTCAGAAAAGTGCTCTCAATCGCTTTTTGGGTTTCTGCCGAGGAATTGTCTGTGATGGTGTAATTACATCCGGCGAGGCGGAGACCACGTTGCAGATGTTGGATGAGGCTCCAGGTCTACGGAACGTAGTCGGCATTAGGCAGATCGAGATCTCGTGCCGTGATGCACTCGAGGACGGAGTTTTAACGCAAGATGAAAGCCTCGAGATCTGCGATGCGATCGGCTGCGTCGTCGGCGACTGCTATGGGGATACAGGATTGGCTCAAACCATGGGGGTCGCGAATTTTCATGAGTATCAATTGGGCGACCTAGATAGCTGCTTTGAAGGCGCGACCGTGGTGCTCACCGGTAAATTCGCTACCTTTCCTCGATCCAATTTTGAAGATTTGCTACAAGAATATGGCGCAAAGATTGCTCGTCACGTCTCCGGAAAAACAACGTACCTAGTAATCGGAGGTGAGGCTTCAAGAGATTGGGTCGAGTTAAATCGCGGCACCAAAATGCGCAAAGCTCAAGAGGTGCGCCTTAAATCTGAGGTCCCGTATTTCGTGTCGGAGAGCCAAATAACGCGCTTAATGCAAGAAGGCTAAACCTCCGATTCAAACATCCAAATCCTCGGCGAACCGCGCGTTCTCCTGAATGTATTGAAACCGCATTTCCGGTTTCTTGCCCATCAGCCGTTCTACCAGATCGCCGGTTTCGCCGGGCGCGTCTTCGTCCACGGTGACGCGGATCAGCTTGCGGGACTTCACGTCCATCGTGGTTTCCTTCAGGTCCTTGGCGTCCATCTCGCCGAGGCCCTTGAACCGGCTGACGTCGATCTTGCCCTTGCCGCCGAGACCCTTGGCGAGCCACAGGTCACGCTCTGCCTCATCGGCGCAATAGACGCGGTGCGCGCCCTGCGTCAGACGGTAGAGCGGCGGGCAGGCGAGGTAGAGGTGCCCTTTGTCGATCAGCGGGCGCATCTGCGAGAAAAAGAACGTCATCAGCAGCGCGGCGATATGCGCGCCGTCGACGTCGGCGTCGGTCATGATGATGATCTTGTCGTAGCGCAGATCGTCTATGTTGAACTTCGTCCCCATGCCGACGCCCATGGCCTGACAAAGATCGTTGATCTCCTGGTTCGTGCCGATCTTGGCCGAGGCGGCGCCGAGCACATTCAGGATCTTGCCGCGCAGGGGCAGGAGAGCCTGCGTTTTGCGGTCGCGCGCCATCTTGGCCGTGCCGCCGGCCGAGTCGCCTTCGACCAGGAACAATTCGGTCGAACTGCGATTGGTGGCCGAGCAATCGGTCAGCTTGCCGGGCAGGCGCAGCTTTTTCGTGGCGGTCTTGCGCTGCGTTTCCTTCTCCTGCCGGCGGCGCAGGCGTTCTTCGGAGCGCAGGACGAGGTAGTCGAGGATCGCGCCCGCCGATTTCGTATCCGCCGCCAGCCAGTTGTCAAAGTGATCGCGCACCGCGCCTTCGACCAGTTTCTGCGCCTCGACCGTGGCCAGCCGGTCCTTGGTCTGGCCGACGAATTCCGGTTCGCGGATGAAACACGACACCAGCGCGCAGCCGCCGTAGATCAGATCGTCGCGGGTGATTTGCGCGGCCTTGCGGTTGTTCACCAGCTCCCCATAGGCCTTGATGCCCTTGAGGATCGCGGACCAGAACCCGGCGACATGGGTGCCGCCCTCGGGGGTCGGGACGGTGTTACAGTAGGACTGCACAAATCCGTCGCGCACGGGGGTCCAGTTGATCGCCCATTCCACTCGTCCCGGCACGCCAAAGCGTTCCTGAAACGAGACGCGGCCCGCAAAGGGCGCGTCTGAATAGGTCATCGCCCCGCTCATCGTTTCGGTCAGGTAGTCCGAGAGGCCGCCAGGAAAGTGGAACGTCGCCTCGGTCGGGGTCTCGCCATCGTCGACTTCGGATTTCCAGCGGATTTCGACGCCGGAGAAGAGGTAGGCCTTGGAGCGGATGGATTTGAACAGGCGCGCCGGCTTGAACCGGTGATGGCCAAAGATCTGCTCGTCGGGGTGGAACGTGGTGGTCGTGCCGCGCCGGTTGGGGGCAGAGCCGATCTCGGCCAGCGGTCCCTGCGGAATGCCGCGCGAAAAGCGTTGCTCCACCAGTTTGCGGTCCCGCGCGACCTGCACGACCATGGAATCCGACAGCGCATTGACGACAGAGGCACCAACCCCGTGCAGACCGCCCGAGGTCTCATAGGCCTTGCCCGAAAACTTGCCGCCCGCGTGCAGGGTGCAGAGGATCACCTCCAGCGCCGATTTGCCAGGAAACTTGGGATGGGGGTCGAACGGCATGCCACGGCCATTGTCGCGGATGGTCAGCGAATTGTCGGTGTGCAGCTCCACCTCGATCCGGTTGGCGTGACCCGCGACCGCCTCGTCCATGGAGTTGTCGAGGATCTCGGCCACGAGGTGATGCAGCGCGCGCTCGTCCGTGCCGCCGATATACATGCCAGGTCGCTTGCGGACAGGCTCCAGCCCCTCCAGCACCTCGATCGAGGAGGCGTCGTAGGCTTCGGGTCCGGTATCGCTCAGAAGATCGTTGGGCATCGGCTGCTCGTTTGCTTTGTTGGTGTGCAGTATTGCCGCGCGATGCCCTTTGATACAAGGGTTCCGGCGTCTCTATTCAGGCTGACCCTGCTGGTGGCGGTTAAATTTACCTGTCTCGGTCGGATCGCGTCAGGCCCGACCGGTCCGAGGCGCGCGGTTCGCCCGGTGAAGAACCCCGCCTCTTGCCCCGTCCAAACCGCGTGCCTATAGAAACGACATGGCCGGGATGACAGGATATAAGCACCACACCAAGGCGATCCTGTCGCTGGGCATGCCCTTGGTCGGCAGCCATGTGGCGCAATTCGCGATCACGCTGACCGATACGATCATGCTCGGCTGGTACGATGTGACGGCGCTGGCGGCGCAGGTGCTGGCCAGCGGTTTCTTTTTCATCATCTTTATCACCGGGTCGGGATTCGCCTGGGCCGTCACGCCGCTGGTCGCGGAGGCCGAGGCGCGTGGCGATACCACGCAGGCGCGACGGGCCACGCGGATGGCGCTGTGGCTGGTGACGCTCTACACGATCGTCACCTTGCCAGTCATGCTCTTTGCCGAGCTGATCTTCCTTGCCATCGGGCAGGAGGCGGTGATCGCGGAACTGGCGGGGATCTACCTGAAAGTCGCCGGGTTGGGCCTCCTGCCAGCCGTGGTCGTGATGGTGTTCAAGAGTTTCCTTTCGGCGCTGGAGCGGACCCGCGTGATCCTGATCGTCACGCTGGCCGCGGTCGTGGTGAACGTGGCGTTCAATGGCGTTTTGATCTTTGGCAATCTCGGCTTTCCCGAGATGGGTATCCTTGGTGCGGCGGTGGCGTCGGTCGGCACGCAACTCGTCTCCGTCCTGCTGCTGATCGTCTATATCCTGCGCAAACTACCGGAACACACGATGTTCCAGCGCATGTGGCGCCCGGATTGGGAGGCCTTCGGACGCGTCTTTCACCTCGGCGTGCCGATCGGGATGACGACGCTGGCCGAGGTCGGGCTGTTCTCGGCCTCGTCCGTCATGATGGGCTGGCTGGGAGAGCGCGCGCTCGCCGCGCACGGCATCGCGCTGCAGATCTCATCGCTGACCTTCATGATCCATATCGGCCTTTCAAATGCGGCCACCGTGCGGGCTGGTCGGGCCTTGGGCAGGCGGGACTGGACGGGGATGCGGGACGGGGCCTGGGCGGCGATTGCGGTCTCGTTGCTGGTGGCTTTGGCGACCATCGCGCTTTTCCTCCTGATGCCGGAAACGCTGATCGGGTTGTTCCTCGACCCGGGCGACCCGCGCCGGTCCGAGGTGATTGCAATCGGGGCCGTCCTGTTGGCTGCCGCCGCCCTCTTTCAACTGGTGGATGCCGCGCAGGTCATGGCCATTGGCATCCTGCGCGGTGTGCAGGAGACGCGGGTGCCGATGATCATCGCCACGATCAGCTATTGGGTGGTCGGTCTGCCGGTGGCCTATGGCCTGGGCTTCCCCCTCGGATGGGGCGGGGTCGGCATTTGGCTGGGTCTCGCGGCCGGGCTTGCCGTGGCGTCGATCCTGCTGATGCTGTGGTTCTGGCGGCGCGTCTATCCGCGCCTGTCGCAGGGCGAGGGAAGCCTGTCAGCCGATGACGAAGCCGTCGAAAATGCCGCCGACTCCGCCGCCCTGTTGGTCGCCGCGGATCATGACGGCGTCAGGCCATCCCCCGGTCCCTGAGCGTGCGATCCGCCTTCTTGCGCACGAGGATCGTGCGCAGATCGTGCATCGCCAGCAGCATTGTGTCGGTGACAAGCTCCAGCTCCTCGTCGGTGGCCTTGGCCTGGGCCCATTGCGCGGTCTGGTTCAGCGTGTCGATGCTGCGCAGGATGTCGTCGACATCGCGCGCGGCGAGGATGTCGCGCCGCGCCGCCACCCAATCTGTGATCGCCGCTTGATCCCCGGCGGTGAGGTCGCGGTCGCCGTGCGGCTTGACCTCGCCGCTGCGGATGTTGACGGCCGCGATCTGGTCCATCTCGATCCGGCGGGACCGGTCGGCGGTGTTGACGCGGAACACCAACGCACCGTTGTCACGGACGCGGAAGAAGTATTCTGGCAGCTCTGCGCTCATGCTCTGGTGCTCCGGTTGCGAGGGATGACTGCGGGCAGGCTGAATCCGGTCCCGCTCGGCATTGGCACGCCGACCGGGACCGCCGCGATCAGCTCAGGCTGGCGCAGAAAGTCTGGATCCGCGTGCAAGCCTCTTTCAGCGCCTCATCCGAGGTCGCGTAGGAGATGCGGAAGTTCGGCGACAGGCCAAAGGCGGCACCAAAGACGACGGCGACCCCGGTATCTTCGAGCAGGGCGGTGGCGAAGGTCTCGTCGTTTTCGATCTTCACGCCATCCGGGGTCGTCTTGCCGATCAGACCGGCGAGAGAGGGGTAGACGTAGAACGCCCCCTCCGGCACCGGGCAGGTGATCCCGTCGATTGCGTTCAGCATCTCGCAGACGAGGTTGCGGCGGCGCACAAAGGTCTCGTTATTCTTGGCGATGAAATCCTGCGGACCGTTCAGCGCCTCGACCGCAGCCCACTGGCTGACGGAACAGGGGTTGGAGGTCGACTGCGACTGAATCTTGCTCATCGCCTTGATCAGCTCCTTCGGGCCGGCCGCGTAGCCGATCCGCCAGCCGGTCATGGCGTAGGCCTTGGACACGCCGTTCACCGTCAGGGTGCGGTCGTAAAGGCCCGGTTCGACCTCTGCCGGGGTGCAGAATTTGAAATCGTCATAGGCGAGGTGTTCGTACATATCGTCGGTCATCACCCAGACATGCGGATGCTTCATCAGCACGTCGGTCAGCGCCTTCAGCTCATCATGCGAATAGCCCGCTCCGGACGGGTTGGAGGGGGAGTTGAAGATGAACCATTTGGTCTTGGGCGTGATCGCGGCGTCGAGCTGTTCGGCGGTGATCTTGAAGTTGGTCTCAAGCGCGCCTTCCACAAAGGTCGGCGTGCCGCCGGCCAGCAGCACCATGTCGGGATAGGAGACCCAGTAGGGGGCCGGGATCAGGACCTCTTCGCCCGGGTTCATCGTCGCCATCAGCGCGTTGTAGAGCACCTGTTTGCCACCGGTGCCGACGCTGACCTGGTCAGTTGCGTAGTCCAAGCCGTTGTCGCGCTTGAGCTTGGCGCAGATCGCCTTTTTCAGCTCGGGGATGCCATCCACGGCGGTATATTTCGTCTTTCCTGCATCGATTGCCGCAATTGCGGCAGCCTTGATGTTTTCGGGCGTGTCAAAGTCCGGCTCACCGGCACCCAGTCCGATCACATCCTTGCCAGACGCTTTCAGTTCGGCGGCCATGTTGGTCACCGCGATGGTGGGCGAAGGTTTGACGCGGGACAGTGTTTCGGAGAGGAACGGCATTCAGGCCCCCGGGATTTGAGTTTCGGTCGGCCCTGTCATAGAAGCAATAGGTCAGGCCCTCAAGCAGGGATCGGCGGAAAGGATCACATGGTGGACGAGATCACGAGCACCGGTGCAGATATGACCGGCGGCAGCGGCACAAGCGACGGTGCTGACGCGCTGAGCGATCTCAGCGGCTGGTATACCGCCGAGAGCGCGACCTTCGGGGATCGTCTGGCCGCGGCCCGCGAGGCGACAGGCATGACGCAGGGTGACCTCGCCAAACGTCTCGGGGTCAAGCTGGCGACCTTGCGCGCCTGGGAGGACGATCATTCCGAACCGCGTGCCAATCGCCTGTCGATGCTCAGTGGTCTGATGGGTGTCTCGCTCAAGTGGTTGCTGACCGGCGAAGGGGAGGGCGTCGCCCCTCCGGGGGACGGCGGCGACATGGCCGACGACCTGAGCGCGATCCTGTCGGAGCTGCGTGACCTGCGCGCCGACCTTGATGGCAAGGTCGCGCGGTTGGGCGTGCTGGAAAAACGCCTCCGCACCCGATTGAAGGGAGCCTGACGCGATGGCAATCGATCCCCGAGAGGCCCGCCTGAAACGCATGATGATGCGCTCGATGCGGCGTGGAACCAAGGAAATGGACATCCTGATGATGCGCTTTGCCAGTGCGCATCTGCACGAGCTGAGTGACGGCGAACTGGACAGCTACGACCTCGTCCTCGATCAGAACGACCAGGACCTTTATCAATGGGTGACCGGTCAGATCGCCGCCCCGCCCGAAATCGCGCCGATGATTGCGCGTATTTCAGAGACGGCTGCCGCCGACCCTGTCGCAAAGCGGCCTTTCGCCTGAAACATAAGGTTCCGGAGCCATTTATCTAAGGTCGAACCGCAGCCCAGAAGAGCCCGCGAAATCGGCCCACACAATTTAACTATTTTTTTGGCTTTCTCCGTCAAACTCACCCCGAGCAGTCAGTGACGGAGAATTTCTAATGTCCATATACGAACCCGCCCCCTTGCCGGCCGGTGAAAAAGCCTTCCTCGCCTCGTATCTCGATGCACTCTCTCTTGTGGAGCGGCTCCATCGATTGTTGCTGGACGTGATCAAGGATGAATTCGAACGCATCGGCGTGTTGGATATCAACGCGGTGCAGGCCCTGTTGCTGTTCAACATCGGCGATAACGAGGTGACAGCAGGTGAGCTCAAGACCCGCGGATATTATCAGGGGTCCAACGTCAGCTATAACCTCAAGAAACTGGTTGAGATGGACTACATGCATCATCAGCGCTGCGAGATCGACCGCCGCTCTGTCCGGGTCAAGCTGACGCCGAAGGGCAGGTCGATCCGCGACACGATATCGAACCTGTTCAAGCGGCAGGCCGGTGAACTCGGCAGCCGCGACATCATCGACACCGCAGGCATCGATCAGATCACCACCTCCCTGCGCCGGGTGGAGCGTTATTGGTCTGATCAAATCCGCTATATCTATTGAGTTGCGGGTGTCTCACCTACCGCGTGTCGGAAACCGCAATGATCTGACTCTCTCGCAGCAGCTTGCGCACCATGGCGTCCTCGAAATCCGCGAACCCCTGCGCAGTTTCCAAAAAAGCCTCCGTTCCGCGCAAGACATAAGCCCGGTAATAGGCCGCCAAAGCGCCGATCCCCGTCGCTTCGTCATCGCCCCTGGCTAACGGCGGGCCAATGACCAACCCGTTAACGATGACCCCGGCCAGATCGACGCTGCCGGGCAGCGGGCCGACGTTCGAAGTCCCGTCGCCGGATATGTCAACGACCTGACGCCAGCAGTCCGGTTGTGCGCGCATTTCTCCCGCACCGCGCAACATAGCCGACCCGATAGCTGTGGAATAATCTGCCTGCGCCCGCGTTGTTCCCCGCAGTTGGCGCGCCACCGCCTGAGCGGACCCGGCATCGACCATATCGCGCCAAGGCACGATCATGCGCTGAAAGTCCGGCCCCGACCATTCCATGACCGCCATACGGACAGGGGCGGCCGGCATGGCGTTCAGAGCCTCCAGAACCTGCGGGTTCAACAGCGCCCCCGCCACACCATCCAGTTGCAGCCGGTACTCCCGCGCATCGACGGAGCCGGAAACGTCCAGCGCCAACAACAGCGCCTGCCGACATTGCGCCGTAGTCGACCCGGCCCACAGAACGAATATCAATACCGCGCTGAACCAGCGCTTCACCAATGGCCAGTGTTCCCCATGCTGCTCCAGGGTTCGGCCGGGGCGAGCGCCTTGCCCTCTTGCAGCAATTCGACTGAAATATTGTCGGGCGACCGGACAAAGGCCATGCGGCCATCGCGCGGTGGCCGGTTGATAGTGACGCCGTTGTCCTGAAGGTGCTGACACATCTCGTAGATATCGCTTACGGAATAGGCGAGGTGGCCGAAATGACGGCTGTCGGAGGGCAATTCATCGTCCCCATCCCAGTTGTAGGTCAATTCCACGGGGCATTCCTCCTGCCCCTCGGGCGCCATGAAAATCAGCGAGAAGCGCCCCTGCTCACTGTCTATCCTCCGGATTTCCTTGAGGCCGAGCAGTTCGTAAAATGCCATGCTTTTTTCCAGGTCCTTCACGCGGACCATTGTGTGTAGATAGCGGGTGGTCATGGAATGCTCCCTCTTCGCGCATTTCCAATCAGGATAGGCCCATTCCACGCCCTGTCGAGGGGCCTGTTGTCCTGCCCGGCATTTCGCACTCCCCCATCACGGCTTTGGAGACCAAGTCGTTGATGTGGGATCTGGATGCGCATGGCTGCATTGTCTAAGGTGCGCTACAACTTTCTCTCCGCACATCGATCGAGGCCCGCCAATGCGCCATCCTGAATACCAATACCTCGACCTGCTGGCCCAAGTGCTTGAGACAGGAGACGAGCGCATCGACAGGACCGGCGTCGGCACGCGGTCCATATTCGGTTCAATGGTGCGCTTTGATCTATCCAATGGGACTGTGCCGATCCTCACGACAAAGCGAGTCTACTGGAAGACAGCCGTGAAAGAGATGCTGTGGTTTCTGACAGGCGGGACGAACATTCAACCGCTCTTGCGTGAGAATGTCCGCATCTGGACCGACTGGCCTTTGGCCGCCTATCGACGTGAGACATCCGAGGACATCACGCAGGAAGCTTTCGAGCAGCGCGTCATCGAGGATGACGCCTTTGCCGCGCGGTGGGGTGAGCTCGGCCCCGTTTACGGAAAACAATGGCGTCGGTGGCTGGGTTCGGACGGGAAGGAGCATGACCAGATCGCTGATCTCATCCGGAGCCTTCGGGAAAATCCGACGAGCCGTCGCATGCTTTTCCACGGCTGGAACGTGTCGGAACTCGGCGCTATGGCTTTGCCGCCGTGCCACATGGTCTACCAATATCATGTCACCTCTGACGGACGTTTGAATTGTCTTTTGTTTCAAAGGTCTGTCGACCTTCTCCTCGGCGCGGCCTTCAATTTTGTCGGCGCGACCGCTCTGCAGTTGATGCTGGCGCAACAGGCCGGATTACGCCCCGGAGAGTTGGTGTGGGTCGGTGGTGACGTCCACCTGTACCTCAATCACCTCGAACAGGCCCGCGAGCAAATCTCGCGTGAGCCGCGCCCGTTTCCCCGGATGACACTCGCGTCCCGAGCCAGCAGCATCGACGACTACCGGATTGAGGACTTTGAGGTTGAGGGCTACGCGCCCCATGCCGCGATCCGGGCAGACGTGGCTGTGTGAGCATCGCTCCGTCGATCGGGATAGTTATTTATAAGCGATCCGTTAAGTCGTGACCTTTAGCCAACCTCGCAGCTTCACCTGCCTGAGGTGTTGGAGCCTGTAGCCTGTGCCATGATCAAAGAGTTTACCCCCCTACCGTTCCGATTGGCGCGACAAGCCAAGCCGTCGATCACCAAGGGTTTGTACATGGCGCCGGCCAAGGGTATGATATTCGAGAGCGAATTCTATACGCCGCTGGTCGCGACCGACGACCAGCAAGAGGGCGCAGCCGCCAGGTCGGTGGTAAATGGAATTCGAGGACTGTTGAGGAGGATAGCATGACACACGTTCACATTCGGGAAGTCGGGCTTCGCGATGGCCTGCAACTGGTCAAGACCCTTGTCCCCGCTGAGGTCAAACTGGAATGGTTCAATGACTCCGCCGCAGCCGGGGTGCCGGAAATAGAGGTCACCTCCTTTGTGCCGTCGCATGTGATCCCGCAATTCGCCGACGCCGATGCCGTCATGCGGGGGGCGATGGGGCGGAGCGGGACGCTTGCCTCGGCCCTTGCGGTCAACTTGAAAGGCGCACAGCGGGCCTATGATCTGGGCGTGGCGAAACTGAACTATGTCGTTTCCGCCAGCGAAGAGCATAGCCTCTCCAACGTCCGTCGCACACCTGCGGTCGCGATGGAAGCTTTCTACGCCATGGTCGCGGAACGAAAGGAGCGGGGCCTGGAGGGATCGGTGGAGCTTAGCTGCGGTGTGGCGACCTCTTTCGGGTGCTCCTTGCAGGGCGAGGTTGCGCAGGACGAGGTGGTCCGGCTGGCCGTCTCCGCCGCCGAAGCCGGCGCGGACGAAATCATGATCGCGGACACGGTGGGTTTCGCCGATCCGGTGCGGGTCCGTACCCTGTTCAAGGCCGTGCGCGACGCTGTCGGCGACATCCCGGTCGCGGCGCATTTCCATGACACACGCGGGTTGGGCCTGGCCAATGTGCTGGCCGCCGTCGAGGTGGACATCCATCGGTTCGACGCGTCGCTCGGCGGTCTGGGCGGGTGTCCCTTTGCGCCTGGAGCCACCGGCAATATCAACACCGAGGACACGGTATACCTGCTGGAAACGATGGGGCTATCCACAGGTATTGACCTTGAGGCGCTGTTGGCTCTGCGCGCCAAGCTGCCCGGCTGGTTGCCCAATGAACGCATCGGCGGCTCTGTTCAACGTGCGGGTATTCCGCACTTGCCCAAGAGCTTCCCGTCGCTTGCGCGTGCAATGGCTGATCCGGTCGCGTAGCGATCGCGTTTGAGATGGGGTGGCGCCGCGCGATCAAATCCGGCGTCTCCGTTCAGATACCTTTACGCTCGCGGCGTCCGGTTCGCGGATCAAACTCGGCCCGACCCGGAGACTGTGCCGGGTTTGCACGACCCTTTCGACATCGCCGAGTGCCAGCATCGGATCGCTACGACGCGCCCGTCGCCCGCAGTTTGCAACCTGAGGGGGCGACACCCTACTAACTTGTTATGTTCGAATAAATGCTGGATTTGGTCAGGGTACGGCTGATTTCGGACCGATGTGATGGTCGTGGGGGCTAGTCTAGGCTCATTTATCCGAATACATTTGTGTGCAACCGCTGGTGGTAAGGCTTCACTAGGAAAAGGACTTCGGCCCTGACAACGACAAGCAACAACAGCCAACAGGAGTCCGAGCGGGGATCAAGGGTCCGGGCTATCGCCGGAACACTTACCGATGAAATAGCCTCCGGCATCCCCAAGGTCGGCGATCGCTTTCCTCGCGAGATGGAGCTTCAGGCCCGGTTCGATGTCGGGCGGCATACGATCCGCGAAGCGCTCAAACTGCTGACCGAGAAGGGGTTGATCTCTCGACGGCAGAAATCCGGCACATTCGTTCTCTCGGACACGCCGATTTCGCCCTATGTGCACACGCTTCGCGACCTGCCCGGCCTGCTGGACTTCGCGCAGACGACGCGGCTGGATATACGGCATATCTCTGGTGTCTCGGGCTCTTCGCAGCTGCTTGAGGGCTACGATAATCTGACGACGTTTCGATGGCTGCGCGTAGCGGGCCTGCGCACCGTTCGGGCCAATGGAACACCCCTGTGTTGGTCCGAAGTGCTGATCCGGAAAGACCTCGCGCCGCCGCGTGAGGTTATTTTGTCGACGGACCGGGCGCTGTACGACGAAACGATGCGGCACAATGGTACTCGGCTGGAGTACGTCGAACAGGAAGCCGTGGCGATGTTGCAACCACCGGCCATGGCCAAAATCTTCAACGTCCCAGAGAATTCCGCCGCCCTGCTGATCAAGAGGCGGTTCGTGTCCCATTCCGGCGAGACCTTCGAGGTATCACAAAACCTGTATCCGGCGGCGCGCTACAAGCTGCACAGCATCTTTCGTCAACGACCCTGACCTTTTAGCTAGCGGCGCACACTTGGTCAGCGGAACCGAGAGCGAACAGTAGACTTTCTACCGGGGCGCTTTGAAGCGCGGGCCGCATACGGGCGCTTGCCGACACCGGCTCGAGACTCCTTGGCGGATATCAAAGACCCAGAACGTTCTTGGCCACGATCCCACGCTGCACCTCCGAGGTGCCGCCGTAGATGGTTGTTTGCAAGGTGTGCACCCAAAGGGCCGACGTGTTGACCTCAGAATCCTGCGGCGCGACATAACCCGCGGCATCGCCGACCAGCTCCATCGCCTCCATCGCTATCCGCTGGTAAAGCTCGGTCTGGTTGATCTTGAGCAGCGACACATCCGGACCAATCTTTTCACCGGACTTCAGTTTGTCGACAAAGCTTTCGTACAACGACACATGGTCCGCAAGCTCTAGCGCCAGCAGCATGTACCGGTCGCGAAAGGCCGAATCCTCCCACGAGCCGGTTTCGCGCGCCACATCTTCGAGACGGCTCAGCGCCAGCGACGACTGCGCGGGCGACCCGACAAAGATGCGTTCAAAGCCGAGCAATGCCTTCGCGATCGTCCATCCGGAATTCAACTCCCCCACCAGCGCATCCAGCGGGACACGAACATCGTCAAAGAAAACTTCGCAAAAATCGTCGGTTCTGGTTAATGTGAGGATCGGTCTGACCTCGACGCCGGGCGTGTCTGTCGGCACGAGGAAGAAGCTTATCCCCTCCTGGTTCTTTGCGCTCTTGTCGGTGCGGGCCAGCAGGTAAATCCAGTTCGCGTCATTGCCGAGCGAGGTCCAGATTTTTTGTCCATTGATGACCCATTCATCACCGTCACGCACGGCTTCTGTCCGCAGGCTGGCCAGATCAGAGCCTGCGTTGGGTTCGCTATAGCCCTGTGCCCAGATATGTTCGCCCGTGTGGATCTTGGGGAGGAAATAATCGCGCTGGGCCTGCGTGCCGTAGTCGATCAGCAGCGGCCCCAACATGATGACGCCCTGATCGTTGACGCGGGTACAGCCGTGGCGTTCTAACTCCTCGATATAGATGACGCGCTTGGCCGGGCCCAATCCCATGCCGCCGTGTTCGCGCGGCCAGTTTGGCGCCAGCCAGCCCTTTTCGGACAGCAGGTCATACCAGACCTTGGAATCCTTGTGGTGCAGGCGGTTCAGCGGAAACCTCAGCTCCTCCGGGTAGTTTTTCTGAACCCAGTCGCGGACCTCGGCGCGAAAGGCCGCATCGGTCATCTCATTGTAATCGCGGCCCGAATGGGGGGTGGTCGTTGTGTCCATGATCCTATCCTTCCCTCATGCGACCTGATCGGACGGCATGGCAGCCACCGTCCGCGACAGGGCGTCATAGCGCCGTCTGTGTGTGCTCGCGGTGCCGTATTGATTAAAGAGGGTTGCGATTTTGCGGGTATAAAGTCCGATGTCGTGCTCGTCCGTGATGGCGACTGCGCCGTGCATCTGGGTGCTGTGACGCGAGATGAGCATGGCCGTGTCCGAGGCGCGGGCTTTGGCGCGTGACACGCTCATCCTGCGCGCATCGAGGGACTCTTCGGTCTCGAATTTGGCCACACAATCGGCCAGCACCGCCCTTGTGATCTCTAGCTGCAGCTTCATGTCCACGGCCCGATGCTGGATCACCTGAAAGGACCCAATGGCCCGGCCGAACTGGTGGCGCATCTTGACGTAATCGAGCGTCATTTCAAACGCGCGGTCCGCGGCGCCGAGCAGATAAGCCGCCGTTGCCAGCGTCGCACGTTCGCGCGCCATCGATAGATCGCCCAGCGGTCTGGCGTGAACCGCGTTAAACGTCACTTTGGAATAGGTCCCGCCGTCGAGAGTATCAGAGGGCTCGATCGTGCAATCCTTAGCCGCGATATAAGCCGATCCATCGTTCGTCTGCACGACGAACCCATGTGCGCAAAGGGCGCTGGGGACGCGGTCCGCCGAACCTGTCAGGGTGGCATTCTCGCCAACGGCCGAGAGTGAAGCATCGCCGACCAACTCTTGCCAAATAGGCATGACGACCAGAGCGCCGGTAAGCGTATCCGCCAAGAGGTCCGCAGGCAGGTCAGGCGCAATCGAAGCCACCGCGATCAACGGTTCAGGCACCAGCGCACGACCCAACTCCTCGGCCAGGCCAAGGAATTCGCTCATGCCCAGGCCAATGCCGTCCGAGCTTTCGTCGACGAGTATCCCGATCCACCCAAGGTCGGCCATCTTTTGCCAAGTGGCGTCATCGGTGCCCGGCTTAGTGAAACGCAAGGCCCGGATCCGTTGCAAATCGCCGGGGGATCCGGTGATTGCGGCGGCGCTGTTCCGGATCATCCGAATATTTTGCGCGCGCTCATCGGCATTGTCGGTCATCATTCGTCTCCGGTTTGATTTGCGAGAAAGGGCAGGACCGGCCCAACGTATTTGAGGAATCGAACTGTGACTTTTCCCCGATCCGCTCGACCAGATTTCACCCCGCCGAAGTCGCTCCACGACTGGGCTACGTTTTTCACGCGCACTGTTTTCTGTCAATAGTTCGAAGAATACTCAATGCCTGCGAGGCCTGCGCCGAGCCCTTAGTCATCTGCACGACCCATGGCGCCAATCTGAAAGGACACGACGCCGCAACGTCGTGTCAGCTTTGCAGAGGTGTATCATCGGCGCTTTTGAACAGCAGTGGACGTCCATAGACCAGTACCAGGATAGCCAGACCGGCAAAATCCGTCCGATGTTCCGGCGTCATGAGCAACAGCCCACCCGCAGCCAGCAGCAGCGTTTCGATCCAGGCCAATTTGCGCGCATGGAAATACAGGTAACGTTCTGTCGCAGAGGATATCATGAAGATGGCGACCGTAGCTGTCACGGCGGCCATCGCGATTGTTATCGCGTCGCCCTGCATGACGAGTGCTGGATTATAGACGAACATGAACGGCAGGACAAAGAGTACAGCCCCCAGGCGCATGGCGGAGACACCGGTTCGCATGGCAGGGGATCCTGCGATCGATGCGGCGGCCACCGCAGCCAGCGCGACAGGCGGGGTGATGTAGGACAGCATGCCCCAATAAAGGATGAACAGGTGACTGGCGATCGGGTTCAGGCCGCTTTGCACGAGAACCGGCGCCAGAACGACCGCGAGGAAGATGTAGCAAGCCGAAGCTGTCATACCCATCCCGAGCACGAAACTGGTGATCGCGCCAAGTATGAGGATCAGGAAGAGGTTGCCATTGGCAAATTGCACAAGCTCGCGACTAAATGCATTGCCGACGCCGGTGATCGACAGAGACCCGACAATCAGTCCAATGCCCGCGACGATGCCGACAAGGCTGGCAATGCCAACGCCGGATTCCATGATGACATCGCAGATAGCCCGCAATGCGCCGTTCGATCGGTTGTAATAGATGGTGGTTGCGATCAACAGGATCGTGACCAGATAGGGCGCCCTTGATTCCAGGGATAGCCCCAACAGCAGATAGACCAGCAAGGCCAGGCTGAGGCAGTAGATCCATCCGCTTCGGAATGTTGCTCCGACCTTGGGAAGCTGCGCTCTGGGCAGGCCTTTCAGGCCATTCAGGGCAGCAAAGCTGTCCGCCTGCAAAAGCAGGGTGGCATAAAACAATGTGGCCGGGATAATCGCCGCCACCATGATCGTCGAATAGGGCACGTTCAGAAACGACGCCATGATGAAGGCCACCGAACCCATCACGGGTGGCATAAGCGCGCCGCCGGTCGAGGCACATGCCTCGATGGCCGCTGCATATCTGGCCGGATAGCCGGTTCGGATCATGGTGGGGATCGTCATGGCCCCGGTTCCGATGACGTTGGAAATGACGCTTCCGGACAGCGATCCGAAAAAGCCGCTGGAGACGATGGCGACCTTTGCAGGTCCGCCCCTCGTTCCTCCGAGGAGCGCGTTCGCCATGTCCATAAAGAACCGCCCGCCGCCGGAGACGGTCAGGGCCACGCCAAAGATGATAAAGCCTATGACCAGATCGGCGAGGATACGGGTCGGCACGCCAATGATGCTCTCCAGACCCATCGAATAGGCCCGTGTCGCTTCCAGGGGGGTGTACTGCATGCCCCAGAGCACGCCGGGCATTGAATCGGCGAACAATGGAAAGAGCCCGAAGGCCAGGCAGATAAAGAAGAGGATACCGCTGCCGCATCGCCGCACCGCCTCCAACGACACAGCGATCAGGCAGAACGAGGCCAGTGTTGGTAAGGGCGGGGCATCCAGCTCCCATCCCATCGCGATGATGCTTCGGGCCTGGGTCGATAGATACAGGCAAGATACGAGGGCGATCAGCGCCACGATCCAGTCATACCAGGGGACACGATCAGTATGCTTCGGGATTGCGGGGTAGGCCAGAAACGCGACCGCCATAAACAGACCCACCAGCATATAGTAATAGGTCGTGCTGAGCGGGCTGAAACCAAATAAACGCAGCAGGAATATTTGGTTAATGGATAGCAGGATACCTGCGGCGCTGAGTGCTATCACCGCGAACCACGCGACACCCCTCAGGCGCACCCCTTCACGTCGCCAGCCCCAAACAGGTTCGATCGTTTCAGTCATTTGAGGGCTCACAATAAAAGGGAAATATGCCGGCAACTGTCAGTTGAGGCGAAACAAAACATCTGGTGCCAAGGTCGGGCGTCCCGATAAACGCGACGCCCGGTTTTGGCTGGGGGCTGTTATTTCAGCGCTTCGGCCTTGTAGGCCTCCCAATACGCGGGCCATTCCTTGTCGGAAACACCTTCGTCGAGTGCCTTTTCATTGGCCTCATCCCAAGCGGCCCTCAAGTTCTCGGAACGCTTCAGACGACCCTGGTTCCAGGCTTCATCTTCCTCGGTCCACACGTTGATTTCCTTGAGGTACTTAATAGCTCCGGGGTGGAAAGGTGCATCCGATGGCGTCTTGCCCGACTCGGAGATTTGCCAGCTCGGCATAATCGCGTTCATACCTTTGTAAATTCCATAGGTTTCATCGACGGCTTTGATCATGGCGTATACCAGATCATCATCGGTGTCGGCATAGGTCGCGACAATTGGATACCGGTAGCCCATAAGTTGTACCGGCGCATCCTCGGAAATCCCCGCGCCAATTGTTTCCTCAGCGGGCTTCAAGAAGGATATGCTCTCTTGTATCCGCGCCCAACCTTCGGTGTCTTCCGCCGGCAACTCGATCCAAGTTGCACCGCGCCCGGCTTCCAGTTCACGTAGCGCGGCAGCAGTTGGCACAGAGACAGCTGCCTGCACAGTACCATCAGAAAGCCCCAGGAGAGACGAGCCGTAGGACGGCATATTAATCCGGTCAACATCGTCCCATGTCATGCCAGCAAAGGCGAGAACGGCTTCGGTCTTGATATTTGCCGAAGGATTGGCTTCGACGTAGGCGACCCGCTTTCCTCTGAGGTCCTCAGCCGTCCGAATGTTGGCGTCGGTTGCCGAAACAACACCTGCAGTCGCCGGTCGACCCATCAGAACACGCAGATCCTGCGGCCCCCATTCACGGCCAGAAAACTCATAAAGCGCTTCGCTGGAAAAATTCGCTTCACTGCCCAGGAAGGCAAACTGGACGCGTCCAGTCTTTAGGGGGAGCAAGCGGCCGATGCCCGAGCTTGACGGCATCAGTCGGATTCGGACGCCGTATTCCTTGATCAACGCGTCCGCGATGGCCGAGGCTTCGACGTAGCCGCTGGAGCCGACGTCATAGGTGGTCCAGGTCAATGTCTTCGGCAGCATGCCATCTTCGGCCGTTGCCGAAGCAGCGACTCCCAGTGACAATGCCACAGGCAGTATGGCCGCGGCGGCCAAGCGTTTAAAATATAACAATGTTTATCTCCCTCAGGTCTTCCGTTTTCTGCGTTTAAATTACAGCAACTTGGTCAAATACTGAAACCGGCGTCGGGATATGTCAATATTAATCCGACATATATCGTCCGCCCTTGGGGGCTGCCGGTCTTTATATGACGTTTCTTTGATTTGGCTTTAGCGACAAGACATTTCTTAATAGGGATATAAAACATCAAGTACATATTGTCCGAACTATTTATCCAAAAACAGACTTTGGCGATCAGAAAACCTCGGCCATTCGATAAATAACCGCAAGCCGCACTATTGCAAGCTGCGGGTATGGCTGTTCATTTCCGGAAATTTTGGCAGGCGGGGTGACTATGTGACGATCAGCGTTGTTCGGTCGCTTCCTGACCATAAACCTAAGGGCTAGGGTGCGCTGAAACCGACTGAATGGCGATCGGGTAGCCACGGCGATCTGCATCGCCGACGACCCGAAGTGCGTCGAGCTAGCTCCAACCCCCAAGACCGACACCGGGGCCGACATCGAATCGCTAGTCTAACCCCAAGTACACAGGCGTTTTCACAGATCAGTCAGCGTGCCTTCGCGGGTCTCTGCGGCGAAACCTATGGTCTCGGACAGGGTAGGGTGGGGATGGATCGTCAATGCGAGGTCGGCCGCATCCGCCCCCATTTCAATCGCCAGGACCCCTTCCGCCAAGAGCTCTCCGGCGTTCGGGCCGGTAATCCCGATCCCCAGGATGCGGCCACTCTCTGGATCGGTTAACAAGCGCGTCAGCCCATCCGTACCGCCCAGCGTTCTCGCGCGCCCCGAGGCGGCCCAGGGAAAAGACGAAACTTCGACCTCCGTTCCAGAGGCCTTCGCCGTCGATTCGGTCAAACCGGCCCAGGCGATTTCGGGAGAGGTATAGGCCACCGAAGGGATGGTGAGCGCGTCAAAGTGGACATCAAGTCCGCAGATCGCTTCGGCGGCGGTCTTTCCTTCATGCACGGCCTTATGGGCGAGCATCGGTCCGTCTGTGACATCGCCAATCGCAAAGATGGTCGGCTGAGCCGTGCGCATCTGGCTGTCGGTCGCGATCTGGCCGTGCTCGTTCGCGTTCAGGCCCGCTTGCTCGAGATCGAGCGGGTCCGGATTGGCGCGTCGTCCGACCGCGACCAGCAGCGCGTCACAGGTGAGGGTCTCCTCCCCGCCGGAATCGCTTGTGCTCAGATGCAAGGCGTCCTCGCGCGCGTCAACCGCCTTTACCTCGGTCCCGAGTCGGAGGTCGTAGCGCCCCTTGATCCTGTTGGTCAGTGGCATCACCAGCGGTTCGTCGGCACCGGGAATAATTTGATCTGCCAGCTCGATGACGGTGACGCGACTGCCGAGCGCGGAATAGACCTGCGCCATTTCCAACCCTATGATCCCGGCCCCGAGGACGACCAAATGATCGGGCACACGCTCAAGCGCCAGCGCGCCGGTGCTGTCGATGATCCGCGGATCATCGGGCAAAAAGGCAGGCCGCAGGGGTTCGGACCCGGTTGCAATAATGGCATGCTCAAAGGTCAGACGGTGCGCCCCCCGGGACCCGGTGATCATGACGTCGCGGTCCGAGGTGAAACGCGCATCGCCCTGTAGCACCCGGACCTTGCGGCGACGGGCAAGGCCGGCCAGACCGCCGGTCAGGTCGGACACGACCTTGTCCTTCCAATTGCGCAGCGCATCGAGCTCGATCCGGGGGGCGCCAAAGCTGATGCCGAACTCCGTAGCGTTTGCGGCCTCTTCGATCACCTGCGCCGCGTGGAGCAATGCCTTGGACGGGATGCAGCCGACGTTGAGGCAGACGCCGCCGAGGGTCGCGCGACGATCGACTAGGATGACGGATTTGCCCAGATCGGCCGCGCGGAAAGCGGCTGAATAGCCGCCCGGCCCTGCGCCGATGACCAGCACGTCGGTATGGTCGGTGTCGGGATTATTCATCACGTCCCCCTTACAGGCTGATGCGCCGGAAATCCGCCAGCAGCGATTTCAGGCGAACGAGGAAACGGGCCGCCGCGACGCCATCGACCACGCGATGATCCCACGACAGACTGACCGGCTGGATCAGCCGGGGGCGAAAACCTTCGCCATCCCAAACCGGTTGGATCGTGGCGCGCGTCATACCTAGGATCGCGACCTCGGGGGCATTGATGATCGGGGTGAAATTCGTGCCTCCGATCCCACCGAGGGACGAGATGGTGAATGTCGCCCCCTGCATAGACTGCGGAGAGAGCCGCCCCTTGCGCGCCTCGGCGGCAAGCTGCGCCATCTCCTCGGCGATTTCCGATACGTTCTTGGCATCGGCGGCCTTTATGACCGGCACGACGAGGCCTTCGGGCGTGTCCGCGGCGACGCCGATATTTATGTATTTCTTCAGCACCAGCTGGGAACCATCCAGCGAGGAATTGAATCTGGGAAAGCTTTTTAGCGTTGCCGCCGCCGCCTTGACCGCGAAGGGCAGGAGGGACAGCTTGATTTCTCGTCCGTCAGCATTGGCGTCCTGGCGGAATGCATCCAGATCGGTGACGTCGGCCTCGTCGAAATTTGTCACATGCGGAATGACCATCGCGTTGCGGGCCAGGGCAGGGCCGGAAATGCGGGCGATGCGGGACAGGTCGACCCGTTCGACCTCGCCGAACTTTGCGTAATCGACCTGTGGCCAAGCCGGCAGATCGCTCGCGGTGCTGGGGCCGCGCGGTGCGCTCAACGCCTCTCGGACGTGCGCGTGCAGATCGTCACGGGTGATGCGCCCCTTTCGTCCGGTACCGCTGACGCCCGCCAGCGCCACCCCCAGTTCTCGGGCCAACCGCCGCACGGATGGTGAGGCGTGGCTGCGCGCCGCACCGCCTGTATCAACAGGCGCCGTTGGATCAGGCACGGGCGATGTGGGTGGCGCAGGCACCCCCTTTTCGGGCGACGCAGGTGGGCGGGCCGACGTCGGTGTCGGTTCAGGGGCGGGCGCTGCGGGGGGCTCATCCGCCACTTCGGTCGGTTCGATCCGCAACATCGGCATGCCCATGGACACATGGTCGCCCTCGGCCACCAGAATTTCGACGACCGTGCCGGCAGCTTCAGCCGGCACGTCGAGCGTCGCCTTGTCGGATTCCAGCACGATCACTGTGTCGTCGAGGCTGATAAAATCGCCCACTGCGACCGAGATCTCGATGACCGGAACATCCTTGAAATCGCCGATATCGGGTATGTTGAGGTCCATAACCTGGCTCATGCTGGTCCCTCTCACACGGTCCACGGGGCGGCGCCCGCATCCGTTTTCCCAAAGGTTTCCAAGGCCTCGCTCAGCAGCCTGCTTTCGATGTGCCCGTCCGAGACCAACGCCTCGATGGCGGCCAACGCGACGTGGTGACGATCCACCTCAAAGAAGTCGCGCAAGACCGGGCGTTGATCCGACCGACCGAAGCCGTCGGTGCCGAGCGTTACAAAGCGTGCCCGGATGTTCGGCGCGATCATGGCTGGCAGGGCGCGGACATAATCGCTGGCCGCGACCACGGGCATGTCACCGGGCAACAGGCGCTCCACATGGCTGATCTGACCTGAGCCGGGGCTGTAACGATTGATCCGCTCGACCTCAGCGGCCTCGCGCGCGAGTTCGATGTAGCTGGTCGCGCTGTACACATCAGAAGCGATGCCGAGATCGGCCAAAATTTCACCCGCCGCGATCACCTCGTTCAGGATCGACCCGGAGCCGAGCAGACGCACCCGTGTTTCAGCATTTTCATCTCCGAAACCGGTTACGCGGTAGAGTCCGCGCAGGATGCCGTCCTCGACCCCATCGGGCATGTCGGGCTGGGCGTAGTTTTCGTTCATCAACGTGAGGTAGTAGAATTCGTCGCGTTCCTCACCATACATGCGCTGGATACCTTGATGCATGATCACGGCTAATTCGTAGGCATAGGCGGGATCGTAGGACCGACAATTCGGCACGGTCGAGGCCACCAGCAGGCTGCTGCCATCCTGATGTTGCAGGCCCTCTCCGGACAACGTCGTGCGTCCCGCCGTGGCCCCCAAAAGAAAGCCGCGCGAGCGTTGGTCAGCCGCCGCCCAAATCAGATCCCCGACGCGCTGGAAGCCGAACATCGAATAATAGATGTAGAACGGAAGAGTGGCGACATCGTGCAGCGAATGCGCCGTGGCGGCGGCGGCCCAGGATGAAATCGCGCCTGCTTCGGTGATACCTTCCTCCAGCAATTGGCCGTTCTGTGCCTCTTTGTAAAACAGCATAGAGCCGGCGTCTTCGGGTTCGTAAAGCTGACCGTTCGGGGCGTAGATGCCGATCTGACGGAACAGGTTGTCCATCCCGAACGTACGCGCCTCATCCGCGACGATCGGCACGATCCGGGGACCAAAGGACTTGTCCTTGAGCAAGGTGCTCATCATCCGCACGGCGGCCATTGTCGTGGACATTTCCTTGCCTGCGGCGGTCAGCGCAAAGCGCGCGTAGCTGTTGCGCTCCGGCACGGCAGGGGGTTTGTCGCGCTGCACACCTCTGGCGCGGGCGGGCATCGATCCGCCCAGGGCTGCGCGACGTTCGCGCAGGTAGGTCATCTCTTCGCTGGTTTCCGCGGGCTTGAGAAAGCGCAGTTCGTCGAGGTCGGCATTCGTGAGCGGCAGGTCAAATCGGTCCCGGTATTCGGCCAGTGCGTCACGATCAAGACTCTTGGCTTGGTGGGCAGTGTTGCGGCTTTCGCCAGCGTTGCCCATGCCATAACCCTTCTTGGTCTTGGCAAGGATCACGGTCGGTCGGCCCTTGTGGGCCTTGGCGGCGGCGAACGCCGCGTAGAGCTTGCGAAAGTCGTGGCCGCCGCGTTTGAGCCGGTTGATTTCCTCGTCGGTCATATGGGCGACCAAGGCCTTGGTCGCCGGGTCCGCATCAAAGAATTTCGACCGGTTGTAGTCGCCGTCCTTGGAACCGAGGTCCTGATACTGCCCGTCGACCGTATCCGCAAAGCGGCGCAGCAGCGACATATCCTTGTCACGGGCAAAGAGCCCATCCCATTCCGAGCCCCACAGAACCTTGATCACGTTCCAGCCGGCCCCGATGAACAGGCTTTCCAGTTCCTGAATGATCTGGCCGTTGCCGCGGACGGGCCCATCCAGCCGTTGCAGGTTGCAATTGACGATGAAGGTCAGATTGTCGAGCCCTTCGCGCGTCGCCAGGGTCAGCCCGGCCATCGATTCCGGTTCGTCCATTTCACCATCGCCAAAGACGCCCCAGACATGGCGACCCTCGGTCGTGGCCAGCCCGCGATGTTGAAGGTACCGCATGTAGCGCGCCTGGTAGATCGCGTTCAGCGGACCGATCCCCATGGAGCCGGTGGGGAACTGCCAGAAGTCCGGCATCAGCCAAGGGTGGGGGTAAGAGGACAGGCCGTTCCCGCTGACCTCGCGCCGATAATGGGCCAGTTGATCCTCGCTGAGGCGGCCTTCCAGAAAGGCGCGAGCGTAGACGCCAGGGGCGGAATGCGGTTGGTAATAGACCAGATCTCCGCCGAAATCCTCGGTCGGGGCGCGGAAGAAATGGTTGAACCCGGTCTCGAAGATCTCGGCGGCCGAGGCGTAGGAGGCCACGTGTCCACCCAGCCCGCCATAGGCATTGTTGGCCCGGACCACCATCGCCAGGGCGTTCCATCGCATGATCGAGGTCAGGCGCTCTTCGATCTCGATATTGCCGGGATAGCTGCCCTGCTGCGCGACGGAAATTGTGTTTCGATAGGATGAATAAGGCTGGCCAGAGCGGAAGACGCCCTCGCGCTGCGCCGCCTCTTCGACCTGCCGCAACAAGAATGCCGCCCGGCCACTGCCGCCGGTGTCGATGACAGACGCCAATGCTTCGAGCCATTCGCGGGTTTCGGTTGGGTCCTCGTCAAAATCTTTTTGGCTGCGGATATCGGTCACGGGGAGACCTCCAATTCTGGTCACTTTGCCTCAATCTAAAACGAAGCTGGAAACAGGTGGTGCTGAACGGGTCCGTTGCGCCCCACCTTTGCCGCATATTCTGCTGTTTACGCGACCGTTTCAGCAGCTTTTGCCGAAGTCGATGTGCCGGGCGGCGAAGACGGTAAGCCTGTGGCGCTGTCCTGTGCCGCAAAATGCTCAAGGCTCCAGGCAGACGCTGATCACTCCGACCGAGGAGAAAGGGAGGGGTGGCCGAATGAGAATTCCTTGTTCAGTGTCTGGCGGTATGTCGGTATAACCTACCGTGAACCTTGACTTGGACAGCACGACATGCCGCAAAGACAGCTCGATAGAATAGACCGCAAAATCCTCCGTGAACTTCAGGCGGATGGCAAATTGACCAATGTTGAGTTGGCCGCGCGGATAGGGCTGTCACCATCGCCCTGCCTGGCGCGTGTGCGCCAGCTTGAACGCGACGGCGTTCTGCGCGGCTACGTCGCCCTGGCGGATCCCGAAGCTCTCGGGCTGACCATGACGGTGTTCATACAGGTCACGCTGGAGCGGCAAATTGAAAAAGCCTTGAGCAACTTTGAGACCAGGATGAACGCATTCCCCGAGGTGATGGAGTGCTATCTCATGACCGGAGACAGCGATTATCTCGTCCGCCTGGTGGTGCCCGACCTCGCCGCGCTGGAGCGTTTCATACTCAGTGAGCTGACCACCATTCCCGGTGTCGCAAATATCCGGTCGAGTTTCGCATTGAAGCAGGTGAAGTACAAAACCGCATTGCCCGCTGAGTGATCGGTCCGGGAAGGCTTGGATCACAGGCGTTTTCAGTGAGGTGCGGATCGGCGTTCAACTGAGGGAGCTATACGGCGAGC